>NZ_JAEVHJ010000069.1:0-25565 GCF_016802855.1 Micromonospora sp. ATA51
TGGACACCCTTCATCCACCTGTCACGGATCTACACGGCGCGTCGCCCGTTACCCCCCCGGCCTGACCTGCACCGAATTTCCGGTTAACGATCTAGAAGGCCATCAAGACGGAGAGATCTCAGGGCCGGGCATAATCATGCTCTGGACCGTATAGAAATTGGGGCCGAACCTCCGATTGGCCGCCGTATTGTCTAGGCAGCCACTCAACTCCGGAGGAGCGCCCATGGCCCTGCCCGTCGTCCACTCGCTGCCTCGGCAGATCCGCGAGTACATCGTCGAGGGGATCGTCAGCGGGCGCTGGAAGCCGGGCGAGCGGATCGTGGAACGGCGGATCGCCGTGGAGCTGGAGGTCAGCCAGACGCCCGTCCGGGAGGCGCTGCGCGAGTTGGAGGTGCTGCGGCTGATCGAGTCCGCACCCAACAAGGGCGTACGGGTACGCAATCTCTCCGCGGCCGACCTCGAGGAGATCTATCCCGTGCGGGCGGGCCTCGAGCAGATCGCCGCTTCGCTTGCCGCGCCACGACTGGGCAAGGACGTCTCCGTCCTGGAGCCCGAGGTCGCCGCGCTTCACGAGGCCGATCGCAGGAGTGATGCCGAGGCCCAGGTACGTCATACGGTCGCCTTCCATCGGGAGTTGGTGCGCGCATCCGGGAACAGCGTGCTGCTGCACACCTGGGAGTCACTCGGTATCGAGGTCTGGACGACCCTCTCCATCCGGTGGCTGGGCACCCGCCAGCAGTCGTACGCGGAGGAGCACGAGGCCATCGTCGAGGCTTTTCGGCGACGGGATCCCCGGGTCGACGAGTTGGTCAAGGAGCATGTGCTCGGTTGTGCACCCCAAGTCTGATTTCGCGGCCTGGGATACTACTTCCGTGGCCACTGGAAAGCTTGCTCGCGGCCCTTTGATCGATCATCGATCAGAACTATAGTGGCATCGGACCTCCATCGGCCCGAGCTGTCCCGGCCGGCAGGTCCCCTGTCTCACCGTCTCGACCTCCCGCTCAGCGGACGAGAGGTCCGGAACCGTCGGAAGGCGGCGACCATGACCGACATCGGGCGAAAGCAGCCAAGCGCACTCGATCAAATCCCGGACCGCGACCCCGAGGAGACCGCCGAGTGGGCCGCCTCTCTCGACGCCGTCACCGCGGCAGCCGGCCCGCACCGCGCCTCGTACCTCCTGCGCCGCACTCTTGAACACGCCGAGGGCTCCGGGCTCGCGCTGCCGAAGTTGCTGGAGACCGAATACATCAACACCATCCCGACCGCCGCCGAGCCAGAATTCCCCGGCGACGAGGAGATGGAACGGCGCATCACCGCCTACAACCGGTGGAACGCCGCCGCGATGGTGACCCGGGGCAGCCGCTACGGCCTGGGCGGCCACATCGCCACCTTCGCCTCCGCCGCCTGGCTCTACGAGACCGGCTTCCAGCACTTCTTCCGCGGTAAGGAGGCCGACGGCTCCGGCGACCAGCTCTACCTCCAGGGCCATGCCTCCCCCGGCATCTACGCCCGCGCCTTCCTGGACGGTCGGCTCACCGAGGGCCACCTCGATCGGTTCCGGCAGGAGGCTGGCGGCGATGGCCTCCCCTCCTACCCGCACCCGCGCCGGCTGCCATGGCTCTGGGAGTTCGCAACCGTGTCGATGGGCCTGGGACCGCTGTCGGCGATCCACCAGGCGCGGTTCAACCGCTATCTGCAGCACCGTGGCATCAAGGACACCTCCGCCTCGCGGGTGTGGGCGTTTCTCGGCGACGGCGAGATGGACGAGCCCGAGTCGACCGCCGCACTCGCCCTCGCTGGTCGCGAAGGCCTGGACAATCTCACCTTCGTGATCAACTGCAACCTGCAGCGGCTCGATGGACCGGTGCGCTCCAACTTCAAGATCGTCCAGGAGCTGGAGGCCCAGTTCCGCGCGGCGGGCTGGAACGTCGTCAAGTCGCTCTGGGGCTCGGCCTGGGACGACCTGTTCGCGCTCGACACCACGGGCGCGCTCGTACGCCGGCTGCGCGAAATCCCCGACGGGCAGTTCCAGACGTACGTGGCCCGGGATGTCGGCTACATCCGCGACCACTTCTTCGGCGCCGACCCGGCGCTCGTCGAGATGGCGAAGGTGCTGACCGACGCGAAGATCGCCGAGTGCTTCCACGCCTCGCGGGCCGGCCATGAACCACGCAAGGTGTACGCCGCCTACCGGGCCGCGGTCGAGCACCGGGGCGCGCCAACCGTGATCCTCGCCCAGACGATCAAGGGTTACACGCTCGGCCCCGGATTCGAGTCGCGCAACGCCAACCACCAGATGAAGAAGCTGACGGGCAGCGAGTTCCGCGCGCTGCGCGACCTCCTCGAACTCCCCATCCCCGACAGCAAGCTCAACGATGAGTTGGTGCCGTACGCCCACCCCGGCGCCGACTCGCCGGAGGTCCGTTACCTCCACGAGCGCAGGGCCGCGCTGGGCGGGCCCGCCCCGGCTCGCCGGGTCCACCCGGTGGTGCTGCCCGAACCGCCCGCCAAGCCCTTCGAAACCTTGGCCAAGGGGTCCGGTAGTCAGGAGATCGCAACAACCATGGCCTTTGTCCGCCTGGTCAAGGATCTGATGCGGGATCAGGAGACGGGCAAGCGTTGGGTGCCGATCGTTCCAGATGAGGCGCGTACCTTCGGCATGGAGTCGCTCGGGCGTACGGCCTCCGCGCGCCGGCCCGAGCCGGGCCGGTGGAAGCTGCGGCTCATCCGACACGGCGTACCGTCCCTTCGCCCACCTCGTAGCGGGTGCCGCGCAGGGCCGCCGGCACGTCGTCGTCCACCGCACAGGTCACCAGGAGCTGACTCGCCCCGCCCACCAGCTCGGCCAGCCGCTCCCGGCGGCCAGCGTCCAGCTCGGCGAAGACGTCGTCGAGGACCAGCACCGGCTCGATGCCGTCCGCGCGCAGCAGGTCGTACCCGGCCAGCCGCAGGGCCAAGGCGTACGACCACGACTCGCCGTGGCTGGCGTACCCCTTGGCGGGCAGCGGGCCCAGGGTGAGCACCAGATCGTCCCGGTGCGGCCCGACCAGCGTGGTGCCGCGTTCGATCTCCGCCGACCGCGACTCGGCCAGCGCGGCGGTCAGCGCCGCGGCCAGCGCGGCCCGGTCCACGGTCGGGTCGGGCAGCTCCAACGACGGCCGGTACGCGATCCCGGCCGCCCCCCTGCCCGCCGCCACCGCGTCGTACGCCTTGGTCACGTGCGGGGCGAGCGCGGCGACCAGCTCCAGCCGGCCGGCGAGCAGCTCCGCGCCGTGCTGCGCCAGGTGGGTGTCCCACACCGCGAGGGTGGACAGGTCCCCGCCCCGCGACCCGCCCGTCTTGCGGGCCAGGTACGCCGTCCGGAGTAGGGCGTTGCGCTGCTTGACCACCCGCTCGTAGTCGGCGCGCACCCCGGCGTACCGGGCTGCCGGGTGACCAGCAGGTCGTCGAGATAGCGGCGGCGCTCGGCCGGGTCGCCCCGGACGAGTTCCAGGTCCTCCGGGGCGAAGAGCACCAGCCGCAGCGCGCCGAGCACGTCCCGGGCGCGGCGGGCGGGGGACCGGCCGAGCCGGGCCCGGTTGGCCTTGCCGGGGACGATCTCCAGCTCGACCAGGAGCTCCCGCCCGTCGTGCACCACCGCGCAGCGGATCACCGCCGAGGAGGCGCCCATCCGGACCAGCGGAGCGTCCGTGGCGACCCGGTGCGAGTCCAGGGTCGCCACGTAGCCCAACGCCTCGACCAGGTTGGTCTTGCCGACGCCGTTGGCGCCGATCAGCACGTTCGGGCCCGGCTCCAAATCGACGCCGACCCGCTCGTACGAGCGGAAGTCGACCAGTTCGAGCCGGCGGACGTACACAGGCTGTGGATACCGGTCAGCGCTTGCGGACGGCGTGGCCGCCGAACTGCTGGCGCAGCGCGGCGACCGCCTTCATCGCGGGCGAGTCCTCCTGACGGGAGGCGAACCGGGCGAAGAGCGAGGCGGTGATGACGTTCAGCGGCACGGCGAGCCGGACCGCCTCGTCGACCGTCCACCGGCCCTCGCCGGTGTCCTCGGTGTAGCCGCTCAGCTCGGCCAGCTCCGGGTCCTCGTCCAGCGCGCGGTCGAGCAGGTCGAGCAGCCAGGACCGGACCACCGTGCCCTCACGCCAGGACTTGAAGACGCCCGGCACGTTGGTCACCAGCTCGGAGGCGGCGAGCAGCTCGTAGCCCTCGGCGTAGGCGTGCATCAGGCCGTACTCGATGCCGTTGTGCACCATCTTGGCGTAGTGCCCGGCGCCCACCGGCCCAGCGTGCACGAACCCGAACTCGCCCGCGGGCTTGAGCGCCTCGAAGATCGGCATCAGCCGCTCGACGTGCTCCTGGGCGCCGCCAACCATCAGGGCGTACCCGTTCTGCCGGCCCCAGACGCCGCCGGAGACCCCGGCGTCGAGGTAGCCGATGCCGCGCTCGTTCAGCCGCTCGGCGCGCGGACCGTCGTCGCTGAACCGCGAGTTGCCGCCGTCGATGACGATGTCGCCCGCGCCGAGCACGCCCGCCAGCTCGTCGATGGTGGCGTCGGTGACCCCCGCCGGGACCATCACCCAGACCGCCCGCGGCGACTCCAGCTTCTCGGCCAGCTCCGTCATGCTCGCGACGTCGCTCAGCTCCGCGTTGCGGTCGAAGCCGACCACCTCGTGACCGGCGGCGCGCAACCGCTCGCGCATGTTGCCGCCCATCCGGCCGAGTCCTACCAGGCCGAGCTGCATCTGCTCCTACCTCCGTGCGTCTGGATCTGCTGGGGCGCGATCAGCGGGACACGCGGATCGGCATGATGAGGTATCGGTACCCCGGGATGACCTCGCCATCCTCGCCGGCGGGGGAAATCACCGCGGGCTTGAAGGCGTCGACGAACGAGAGCAGGGCGTACTGGGCACCCAGGTTGGTCAGGCCGTCGATCAGGTACTGCGGGTTGAAGCCGATGGTCAGCGCGTCGCCGGTGAAGGTCGCCTCCATCGCCTCGCTGGCCCGCGCCTCCTCGGTGCCACCGGCCTCGACCACCAGCCCGTCCGCGCTGAAGCTCAGCAGCACCGGGGTGGTCCGCTCGGCGACCAGGGCGACCCGCTTGACCACCTCGATCAGCGTGCTCACCGGAACCCGCGCCTCGGCGTTGTGGCTGGCCGGGAAGAGCGAGCGCACCGGCGGGTAGTTGGCGCCGTCGAGCAGCCGGCTGGTGGTCCGGCGGGTGCCGCCGGAGAAACCGATCATGCCCTCGCCGGCGCCGCCCTGGGACAACGCCATGGTGACCTGGCCGCCGAGCGGGCCGAGCGCCCTCGCGGTGTCGTTCAGGGTCCGGGCCGGCACCAGGGCGTTGATGCTCACCTCGGGGTCGTCCGGGTTCCACTCCATCTCGCGCAGCGCGAGGCGGTAGCGGTCCGTGGCGAGCATGGCGAGCGTGCCGCCGGAGAGCTCGATGCGTACGCCGGTCATCATCGGCAGCGTCTCGTCGCGGCCGGCGGCGACGGCGACCTGGGCGACGGCGGCCGCGAACGCGGCGGCGTCGACCGTGCCGGTGCTCTCCGGCATCTCCGGCAGCGCGGGGTAGTCCTCCACCGGCATGGTCGGCAGGGTGAAGCGGGCACTGCCGCAGACCAGCTCCAGGTGGGCGCCGACCGCGGCGATGTCCACCGGCTTGGCGGGCAGCGCCTTGGTGATCTCGGCGAGCAGGCGGCCGGAGACGAGGGCGGCGCCGTCGGCGTCCCCCTGCACCTCGACGGTGACCTGGCTGGAGACCTCGTAGTCGAAGCCGGAAACCTGGAGGTTGCCGTCGGTGACCCGCAGCATCACCCCGGCCAGCACCGGTACGGAAGGTCGGTTGGGCAGGCTCTTGGCGGTCCACGCGACCGCCTCGGCGAGCGCATCGCGCTCCACTCGGAACTTCATCAATGCCTCCGCGTCGACGTCAGCGACAACTCTCTCATGCCGACCGCTGCCCACCGTCCCGCCCGACCGTGCGGGTACCCATCGCACCTTAGGGCGCGTGGGCATCGGCTGTGCGCCCGACCCCGTGGATCCAGGTGCCCGGGTGACTGCCGGCGGCAGTGCTCCGGCCCGATCCACAGGAAGTCCAACGGTGATGATTGGTTTTTGTTGTTTTAGAAGAGATAACTCATCGTCTTCATCGCACCTGTGCAAACTGTGGAGAACCGACGTCCGCCCAGGTCAGACAGGTTATCCACCGGTGGTTTGGCTGTGGAGAACCGGGGGTGCAACCGGTGTTCCGGTCCACAGGCGCCGTCGGCCCCCAGGTTTTCCACGGTTGTCCACCGGTTGTCCACCGGTAATCCACGGGGTTTCTCCCCAACGCTGTGGACGGGCCGGACGACGTTGATCGACGTCGTCCCCAGAACCTTCAACAGGCCGCCCACAGGTCGACCGTCGTCGGTGGACAACTCCGCCGTCGTCCCCAGGCGTCCACAGCCTCGTCCCCAGGGGTTGTCCACAGTCTGTGGGTAACCGGCTCCGGACGGAGTGTGGTTTTCCACCGTCTGTGGAACAGGGGATGTGGACAACCGGGCGGTCCTGTGGACGAACATGACAGCGATCCTGGGCCCTGAAGCCGGTGCAGGGTCAACCCCGGACGGCCACGGACGCGAAAAACGCCCGGCCGAGGCTCGGCCGGGCGTTCCTGGTGCCGTCTCCGGCGGGCGCCGGGGTGGCGTACGACTCAGGTGTTCTGCTTGATCCGGTTGGTCAGCTCGGCGATCTGGTTGTAGAGCGACCGCCGCTCCGCCATCTGCTGGCGGATCTTCCGGTCGGCGTGCATCACCGTGGTGTGGTCCCGGCCGCCGAAGGCCTGCCCGATCCGGGGCAGCGACAGCTCGGTCAACTCCCGACACAGGTACATGGCCACCTGCCGGGCGTTCACCAGCACGCGTGAGCGGGACTGGCCGCGCAGGTCCTCCAAGCTCACCCCGAAGTAGTCCGCGGTGGAGGCCATGATCTGGTCGGCGTTTATCTCCGGTCCGGCACCGTCCGGCATGAAGTCCCGCAGCACCTCCTCGGCCAGCGACAGCTCGACGTTCGACCGGGTGAGGCTGGCGAACGCGGTGACCCGGATCAGTGCGCCCTCGAGTTCCCGGATCGAGTTCGACACCCGGGAGGCGATGAACTCCAGCACGTCCGGTGGGGCGTACATCCGTTCCTGCGCCGCCTTCTTCTGCAGGATCGCGATCCGGGTCTCCAGGTCCGGCGGCTGGATGTCGGCCAACAGCCCCCACTCGAACCGGGTCCGCATCCGGTCCTCCAGGGTGGCGAGCTGGCGCGGCGACCGGTCGGAGGTGATCACGATCTGCTTGTTGGCATTGTGCAGGGTGTTGAAGGTGTGGAAGAACTCCTCCTGCGTCCGCTCCCGGTTCTCCAGGAACTGGATGTCGTCGATCAGCAGGATGTCGACGTCGCGGTAGCGGCGCTGGAACGCGCTGGTCTTGTCGTCCCGGAGCGAGTTGATGAAGTCGTTGGTGAACTCCTCGGTCGAGACGTACCGGACCGAGCGGGCGTTGCCGAGCGTGGTGGCGTAGTGCCCGATGGCGTGCAGCAGGTGGGTCTTGCCCAACCCGGAGTGGCCGTAGATGAAGAGCGGGTTGTACGCCTTCGCCGGTGACTCGGCCACCGCGACGCTCGCCGCGTGGGCGAACCGGTTCGACGAGCCGATGACGAACGTCTCAAACATGTACTTCGGGTTGAGCCGGTTGCCGCTCTCCGCACCGGGCAACCGGCGGTCGTCCCGGCCGCCCGGTCGACGATCGACTCCACCGCGACCCGGGCCGCTGTCCGTACCGCCGTCCCGGGGCAGGCCGCGCAGCGGCTGCGGGTCGGCGTTCTCCCGGTACCGGGGCTCGTACCCACGGCTGTCGGCGGCCGGCGACTCGACCCGGGCGGCTCGTTCGTCGAAGCCCCGGCGCTCAGGGGCGGGCCCGGCGGCGCGCATCGGCTCCGCGAAGGCGGTGCCGAACAGCGTGTCCTGGCCGTCCCGGCTGGCCGGGATGAGCTGCTGCCGGCCGCCGTCGGCGGTGCGCTGCCGGGGCGCCGGCTCCTCGGTCGGCGGCTCGGGGCGCTCATCCGGGTAGCCGGGCTCGTTCGACCGGGACGGGTAGCCGGGCCGGGACGGGTAGTCGAGCCCGGGGAAGGCGGGGGCGTCCGGGACCGGGCCGGTCGGGCCGAAGCCGGCGAGCAGGTCCTGGGGGGCGTCCAGGTCGGCCTGTTCGGGACCGCTCCGGTAGACGGTGCCCGCGGGCCGGCCGGCGGGGTCCTCGGCGGCGCGCACGGTGACGGCGACCTGGATGGACCGGCCGAGCCGGCGGCTGAGTGCCTCGGTGATGGCCGGGCGGAGCCGCGACTCGATCACGTCCCGGGTGAACGCGTCCGGGACGGAGAGCAGGGCGGTGTCCTCGACGATCGCCCGCAGCCGGGTAAGGCGCAGGTACGCCCGTTGCTGCGCGGAGATGATCTCGTCGGCGAGCTCTTCGGTCGCCGCCGCCCACACCGCGGCGAGGTCGGTCGCTCCGGTCACCGTCGTGCCACCCCCTCGCCTCTGCTCCCGGCCGCCGCTGCTGTCCAGCGACCGTTCCGGGCCCGCCACCGCGTTCGCGCGGGTGTGCGTCACACCCACCCGGACGGCTGACCGGTCGTCATCCACAAGTTATCCACAGCCTGTGTGTCGACCGATTGTGGCCGCCCACCGGACGCGGGTCGGACCTGCCCCCTGACTCACGGGAGGCGCTGAAGCGGGTTCACCGTGCCGAACGATTCACTACCTTGTCCGGTCTTGCCTGTCAGCGACAACCCGGACCCCCGACGCTGACCGCAATCGGGCACGCTAACAGCGCGGGCCCTGCGTCATCAACCGCCGACCCGGTGGCACCCTTGTCAACATCAGTGAAAACCGCCCCTTCGGTCGTGCTCCCGGTCCGACGGCGGGCGCGGATGTGATGTTTGACGGTCATTGCCCCCCTGCGTAGGCTGGAGCGGCTGCTCTCTCGCCCTCTGCTAGGGTGATGGGTGCTTGCTGTCCGCGGTCGCTTCCCCGCATCGCCGAGGTCCCGCGTCACCGGGCAGCACCGATCGGGGGCCACCGCCGAGGTGGCCTGGACCACCACACGACCCCGGGCGATCCCCCGCCTGGGGCGTACGAAAACGGAGAGCCTGACGTGAGCAAGCGCACCTACCAGCCGAACAACCGCCGGCGCGCGAAGACCCACGGCTTCCGGCTGCGCATGCGCACCCGGGCCGGCCGCGCCATCATCTCGACCCGTCGCGCCAAGGGCCGCACCGTCCTGTCGGCCTGACGCCGACCGGTCCGGGGACGTGGGCAGTCGTGCTGGCCGCCGCGCGGCGACTGCGGCGCAGTAGCGACTTCGCCGCAGCGGTCCGGGGTGGCCGACGCGCCGGCCGCGGCGCTGTCGTGGTGCACCTGACCCTTCCCCCGACCATCGGACCCACCGCGACAACCTCGCCGGAGCCGGCGCGGAACAGTGCGGAGACCTCCGCACCGAGCCGCGCCGGCTTCGTCGTGTCCAAGGCCGTGGGCAACGCGGTGGTCCGGAACAGGGTCCGCCGTCGGCTCCGGCACCTGGTCCGCGAGCGGCTCGACCAGCTCCCCACCGGGAGCACCCTGGTGGTACGGGCCCAGCCCGCGGCCGCCGAGGCGTCGTACGCCCGGCTCGGGGCCGACCTGGACGGCGCCATCGCCGCGGCGCGGGCCCCTCGGGGTCGGCGGTCCCGATGAGCGGCGGAAACGCCGCCCCGCGGCCCGTGACAACCGGTGGCCGAGTGCTGCTGGTGCCCATCGTCGCGTACCGTCGTTGGATAAGCCCGGCGCTGCCGGCCCGCTGTCGGTTCTACCCGTCCTGCAGTGCCTACGCCGTGGAGGCGATCTCCCGGCACGGTGCGCTCCGGGGAGCCTGGCTGACGGTCCGACGGCTGTCGCGCTGCCACCCCTTTCACCCAGGTGGCCATGACCCGGTGCCGGAGCCGGGCGGTCACCGCCGTGCCGATGTGACTGGAGCCTGAGAATTGAGTCTCGACTGGATCTACTACGCGATCTCGTGGATCCTGCTGACCTGGCACTCGGCCTGGGACGCCATCGGGGTATCGATCGAGGCGGTGCTCGGGACCAACTGGTCCTGGATCCTCGCCATCATCTTCCTGGTGGTGACGGTCCGGGTGATCCTCTTCCCGGTCTTCGTCAAGCAGATCAAGTCGCAGCGGGCGATGCAGGCGCTCCAGCCGAAGGTCAAGGAGCTCCAGGAGAAGCACAAGGGTGACCGGGAGACGCTCCAGAAGGAGATGATGGAGCTCTACCGGAAGGAAAAGGCCAACCCGCTGATGGGCTGCCTTCCGATGTTCCTCCAGATCCCGGTCTTCCTCGGCCTGTTCCACACGCTGAAGCGGCTGAACCCGGCCAACCAGGGCAAGACCCTCTACGGCTGGACCGTCGACCAGTTCAACAGCGCCTCCAGCGCCAAGCTCTTCACCGCCCCGATCTCCGGTCGGTTCGGCTCCACCGCCGACGAGCTGGCCGGGCTCGGCGCGAGCGGCAACACCACGAAGGTCATCGCCGGCGTCCTGGTGCTCATCATGATCGCCACCACGTACCTCACCAGCCGGCAGATGATCCTCAAGACCGGCTGGGCGGAGGACCCGCAGCAGCGGATGGTGCAGCGCCTGATGCTCTACGGCATCCCGGTGTCGCTGCTGGTCTCCGGTTCGATCTTCCCGATCGGTGTGATCATCTACTGGGTCACCAACAACCTGTTCACCCTCGGGCAGCAGCAGTGGGTGCTCCGCAAGTTCCCGCCGCTGGTTCCGCCGAAGACCGGCACCGCGGCCCGCAACGGCGCCCAGCCGGCGAAGACCGGCGGCCTGCTCGGTCGCAAGGTCGCCCCAGCGCCGGCGAAGCCGCAGGTGACCACCCCCAAGGTGGCCGGCCCGAAGCCCGGCGCCAAGCCAGTCAACCCGAAGAAGACCCGCCCGGCCAAGCGGCAGGGCTGAGCCTCGGGCCGCCGTCGGGACACCGGCGGCGGCCCCTTCCGGTCCCGTGCAGCCACCGTACGGTCGGCGCCGGGCCGGAACCGCCGCGAGCAGCGCGGCCACGGGCGAAACTGCCCGTACAGACGTGCCCGTGGGCACCGGCGAGACCTCCCGCCGGCCCCGGGAGAGCAGCGGACCCGACGGTCCGGCCGAGCGAGTACGGAGATGAGACCGTGACCGACACCAGCATCCCCAGTGCCGAGCAGTCCCTGGACGAGGAGACCGCGCCGGCCGCCGTCGCCGAGGAGTCCGAGGAGACCGAGGCCGGGGCGGCCCGGGAGAAGAAGGCGCCGGCCGAGAGCGACCTGTTCCGGCAGAGCGAGATCGCGGCGGACTACGTCGAGGGCCTGCTCGACATCCTCGACTACGACGGCGACATCGATGAGCTGGTCTCCGGCGGCCGTCCGGTCGTCGAGGTGGTCGGTGCCAGCCTGCAGAACCTGGTCGGCCAGCGCGGCGCCACCCTGGAGGCCCTTCAGGAGCTGGCCCGGCTGGCGGTGTTCCGGCAGACCGGCACGCCGAGCCGGCTGCTGCTCGACGTCGGCGGCTACCGGGCCAACCGGCGCAAGGAGCTCGCCGCCGTCGCCAAGAACGCGGTCGAGAAGGTCAAGGAGTACGGCGAGCCGGTGCGGCTCGAGCCGATGTCCGCGTTCGAGCGCAAGTGCGTGCACGACGTGGTGAACGCGATGAGCGGCGTGGAGAGCGAGTCCGAGGGCGTCGAGCCGAACCGGCGCATCATCGTCCGGCCGGCGGACTGACCGGGTGACCCACGACGAGACAACGGCGGGTGCCATGTCCGGCCCGGGCGGTACGCCGTCCGGGCCGTCGCCTGTCCGGCCCGACCCGGCCGCCGAACCCGGCACGCCCGCCCCGCTCTTCTCCGACCGCACCACCGACGCCGCGACTCCACTCCCGGCCGGCCGGCCGCGCCGGCCGACGCGCCGTTCTCGGGTACGCCCTCGGGCCCTGCGGAGGAGCCGGCCCCGGCCGCGCCGGCGGGCTCGGTCGAGCCGGCCTTCTCCGGTACGCCGACCGCCGATCCCGCTTTCGCCGACGCGCCGACCGGGTCGGTCGATCCGGCCTTCGTCGGCGTTCCGACAGAGCCGACGGCCGTCGACGTTCCGACAGAGCCGACCGAACCGGCCGTCGCCGACGCGTCCGCCGACGCCGTCGATCCGGCGGTGGCCGACCGGATCGATCCGGACCACCCGGCCGAGGAGCCGGCAACCGGCGTCGCGACTGAGGCGGAGGGTCCTGCCGGTCCCGACGACCGTCCGTCCCCCGCCGAGGTCACGCTTCCGCCCGAGCTGGCGGAGGCGGCCCGCACCCTCTTCGGTGACCGGCTCGACCTCGCCGCCGCGTACGCCGAGTTGCTGGCGACGGACGGCGTGGTCCGCGGCCTGATCGGCCCCCGGGAGGCACCCCGGATCTGGGAGCGGCACCTGCTCAACTGCGCCGCCATGGCCGAACGGATCCCCGAGGGCGCGACCGTGCTCGACGTGGGCTCCGGTGCCGGGCTGCCCGGCCTGGTGCTGGCGATCGCCCGGCCCGACCTGACCGTCACGCTGATCGAGCCGCTCGCCCGGCGCACCTCCTTCCTCATCGAGACGGTGCAGCACCTGGGCCTGACCCGGATGGTGCGGGTCTTCCGGGGACGGGCGGACGAGGCGGCCACCGGCTCGCGCGACGTCGCGCCGCTCAGCGGCGACATCGTCACCGCCCGCGCGGTGGCCCCGCTGGACCGGCTTGCCGCCTGGTGTCTGCCGATTGTCGTGCCCGGCGGCCGGCTGGTCGCCCTGAAGGGCGCCTCCGCCGCCGAGGAGGTCGCCGAGCACGCCGAGACGGTGGCCCGGCTCGGTGGCGGGCAGCCGGAGGTGCACCGCTGCGGCGTGGGTGTGATCGAGCCGCCCGCGACGGTGATCGAGGTGGTCCGCGAGCGGGTCGTCGGTCCGGTTCGCAAGAAGGCCGCGGCGAAGCGGTCCCAGGGCGGCCGTCGGGGTGGCCGCGGCGGTCGGGATCGCTGATTTCACAACGGCTTCCGGGTGACCGTTCGGTCGTTGGAGACGGTGCGAGGTAGCTGACCGATCAGAACCCGACGTGGACCCGCTGCGCCCGTGCGCCGTAGGCTGGCCGCGCGTCGATAGTGTGGAACGGCGGTGCCGGATGGCACCGGACCCCGACCGTTCCCGCCGGGCCGTACGCCGCGCGAGGTGAGCGCGGGACGGCCGATTGACGGGGTGCGGACCGACCATCCGGAGCGGGCAGGGATGACAGGTGCATGACGACGGCAGGTACGACGACCGACGGGTGACCGGGCCAGGAGGGCGATCCTCTGCTGCCGACCCCGTTTCACGTGAAACCGACAAGCAGGGCTGGCCCGTGGGCGCGGAGTTCCGCGACCCGTCGCCTCGTCCGCCGGGGCGCGAACCGGTGGTCGGCCGGGACGCTCCGCCGCCCGGCGGGCCCCACCCGATCTCCGGGGTCCCGGCCAACCTTCCGCCGGTGGCGGGTGGGCCGCAGCCGACGTCGGGCGTACCGGCGAACCTGCCGCCGATGCGGAAAGTGCCGGAGCCGACGGACGGTCCGACGAACGCGCCGGGCTCGCGGTCGATCCCGGCGCGAGGGAACCCCGCCGCCTCCGCGCGGTTCGAGCCGTCGGCCGCCGTATCCGGGCCGTCGGTGCCCCAGCAGCCGGCGCCGAACGCGGTTCCGGACGCCGGTCCGGCGGCGGTCTCGGCCGACACGCCACCGGTCGCCGACTACGAAGCCGAAGCCGCCCACAGCACGTACGTTTCACGTGAAACCCCGACGCGCGAAGAGGATGACCCACCGTTGGCTATGGAGGCTATGCGCGCCGTGCAGATCCTGAATCCCAGTGGCGAGGTGACCATGCCTCGGCCGGAACGGACGCGGGTCATGTGCGTCGCGAACCAGAAGGGCGGCGTGGGTAAGACCACGACCACGGTGAACCTGGCGGTGGCTCTGGCCCTGCACGGCAACCGGGTGCTCGTGGTCGACCTGGACCCGCAGGGCAATGCCTCCACCGGGCTCAACGTCCCGCACCACACCGGCATCCCCGACGTCTACGACTGCCTCATCGACAGCGTGCCGCTGGAGGAGGTGGCCCAGGCCGTCGAGGGCATCCCGAACCTGTGGTGCGTGCCGGCCACCATCGACCTGGCGGGTGCCGAGATCGAGCTGGTGTCGGTGGTCGCCCGGGAGTCCCGACTGGCCCGGGCCATCGCCGCTTACCCCGGCCACTTCGACTACGTGTTCATCGACTGCCCGCCCTCGCTCGGTCTGCTGACCGTCAACGCGCTGGTGGCTGCGCAGGAGGTGCTGATCCCGATCCAGTGCGAGTACTACGCGTTGGAAGGCCTCAACCAGCTGATCAACAACATCAACCTAGTCCGCCAGCACCTCAACCCGAAGCTCGAGGTCTCCACCATCCTGCTCACCATGTACGACCGCCGTACCCGGCTGGCCGACGCCGTGGAGCAGGACGTCCGGAACCACTTCGGCGACAAGGTGCTCCAGGCCGTGATCCCCCGGAACGTGCGGGTCTCCGAGGCGCCGAGCTACGGGCAGTCCGTGATGACCTACGATCCCGGTTCGCGGGGCGCGACGAGCTACTTCGAAGCCGCCCAGGAGATTGCCGAACGTGGGGTCAAGGAGCCGGTGCGGAATGCGTAGTGCGTTGAAGTCGCTGGGAGGCGTCGCATGAAGAACCGTCCTCGTGGCGGTCTGGGCCGAGGACTCGGGGCGCTGATCCCGACCGCACCGGTGGAGCCGGCCGTCCCGGCGGCCGGTGAGGCGGAGGCAGCCGCCCCGGCCACGGCCGAAACTGTCGCGCCGACGCCCTCGGTGGCCGGGGGGCCCATCGCCCCCGCGGCGGAGTCCGGGCCGCAGTTGAGCCCGGTGCCGGGCGCCCGGTTCGCCGAGATCCCGGTCGACGCGATCGTGCCGAACCCGAAGCAGCCCCGGCAGGTCTTCGACGAGGAGGCGCTGGAGGAGCTTAAGACCTCGATCCAGGAGGTCGGGTTCCTTCAGCCGATCGTCGTACGCCAGCTCGACGGCGAGAAGTACGAGCTCGTCATGGGTGAGCGGCGGTGGCGGGCGGCCCAGGCGGTCGGCCGGGAGAGCATTCCGGCCATCGTCCGGGACACCAAGGACGACGCGATGCTCCGGGACGCGCTGCTGGAGAACATCCACCGCGCCAACCTCAACCCGCTGGAAGAGGCGGCCGCGTACCAGCAGTTGCTGGAGGAGTTCGGCGCCACCCACGAGGAGTTGGCCCGGCGCATCGGCCGTAGCCGGCCGCAGATCTCCAACACCATCCGCCTGATGAACCTCCCGGCTCAGGTGCAGCGGCGGGTCGCCGCCGGCGTGCTCTCCGCCGGCCACGCCCGGGCGCTGCTCAGCCTCGACGACGCCGAGGCCCAGGAACAGCTCGCGCTGCGGATCGTCGCCGAGGGGATCTCGGTACGGGCGACCGAGGAGCTGGTGGCCCTGGCGCTGGCCGACGGGCCGGCGAAGACCCCGGCCGCGAAGCGCCGACCCAAGCCGCACGCTCCGGCGCTGACCGACCTCGCCGACCGGCTGTCCGACCGTTTCGACACCCGGGTGAAGGTCGACATCGGCCGCAGCAAGGGGAAGATCACCATCGAGTTCGCCACGGTCGACGACCTGGAGCGGATCGTGGGCATCATCGGTGTCGGGCAGGAGGAGCAGCCGGAGGAGTGAGCCTCGCCCCGGCCTCGCCGCATTGTCCTGACACCGGACCGTGCGGCCGATCTGTTCGACAGGGCAGTCCCCGGGCGCTTCCGACCGCTACAGGGCTCCCCAGCGGTCCGACTCGCCGGTCTGCTGACCGGGGCCCTGAATCCACTCCTCGTGGCCGTAGCGGGCCACTCAGGGCCCTTTTGTTGAGGCTGGCGCGGCTCTCCTAGATCTCCGCGCCGATGATGCTGGCGTCCAGGCTAAGCCGGGACTGAGTTCGAGCCCTGACCCACGTCCGCCCGCCCGCGAGTCGACCAGCGCTGATCGCCGTTTCACGTGAAACAGTCGCCACCGGCACCGCCAAGGCCACCGGCACCGCCACCGCCGCGGCCACGGGCACCGGCACCGGGCACCGCCACCGCCACCGGGCGCCACCGGCACCGGGCACCGCCACCGCCAGCCGCACCACCACGACCACGACCACAGCCACAGCCGCAGCCGCAGCCGTCGCCGTCGCCATCACCGCCACCACCGCCGATTGGAGGTAGAGCCGTCGCCCCCGGCGCGTTTCACGTGAAACGGCCTGGTCGCTAGTTGCTAGTCGTTGGCTTCAGGTTTGTAGGCCTGCCGGGCTCCGGGAACGCCTCTCGCCGGGTGCCAGCTAGTCGTGGCGGCTGCGGGTGCGGGGTGCGGGTCTAGTCCAGTGCGATTGATCAGCAGTGCCGTCGACTCTCCGGTCGGTTTGCTGACTGGCCGCGAGGCGCTCAAGGCGTGCTCCCGAACGCAAGCCGGCCGTTCCTCAACGGGGCCGCGACGTCCGTTCGTGCCCGTGTGCCCCCGACATTGAACTCTCGGGGCCGCCGATCCGACTGGGCCAGAGTCCACGGCGTCCGTGCCGCCAAGGTCGCCACCCGCCGGCACGTTCCACCAACAGATCGAGGTCGAGCCGGGCCGCCGGCGCGTCGTTCGCGAGGACCGACCGAAGCGGAATCGCCCGGGAGCCCGCTCGCGGTTTCACGTGAAACGCGCTGCCACCTCAGCTTGCGGCGTGCCACTGCATCCGCTCGGTCCCCGGCTGGCGTCCTCAGTTGGCGGCGATGGTCCGCGCCCTGGCGGACCCACGTGTCCGCGCCCCCCCAGCTTCCGGACGACGTGCCGTTGTGGGCCAGGGACACGGGGATGTTCGCTACTCGCACGAGACCCGGGCGTTCACGAGTCCCGCTTACGCCCGCGGCACGGACGTCCGCCCATGCCCCTCCGGCTCGGCGTCCCGAAGTCGGCTTGCGCCCCGGCGCGTCCACGTTCCCCAGTGCCCCCGGCGAGGTCGATGTCGCCCTGGCCCCGGACATCCCGGCGGCCGGTGGGCCGGCTCCCGCCCACCACGTCCATCGCGCGCAGCCAGGCGGCGCCGACTCCGCGCACCTGCGGCTGTCCTGCCGGCCGGGCTCGATCCGGCCCGCCCGAAGATGCCGTCCCCGCGCCCGCCCGGGTCCGGCACGGCCTTTCTCCCGCCCCGGCCCGACCGGGGTTCGTTCGCCGCTCACCTCCCGGCGTACCTCCGATGCTCAGGCTCCGGCGCGGCCGTCAGGCCGGCGGCGGTACGGCGGCGCCTTGATCTACCGCCATCCTTGCCCACTCCTCGTTCAGCGTTCGCGGTCCGGTGCGCTCCCGGGCTCACCGCTCGACAGTCAGTCAACGCACCCCCGCCGACCCGGTCAGTTGCCCCTACGAGCAACCGCGTCGGGGGCCGAAGGCGCCCACCGTTCAGACGCTCGGCGGACCGGAAAGATGCCACGCCGAGGCGGTGCCGATCCCGGGCTGGCTCGTTAGGAAGAGAGGGTTCAGCGGGAGGCGCGGCAGGGACGGCGTCGCCCAGTCGGCGTCGCCTCGGTTATCCACAGCGGTTTTCCACAGGCACCCCCCGTTTCACGTGAAACAGCGCTGAGAAACGTGTGCTGACCTGTGGATGACGCGGCGTGGTCGTGATCTCAGCGGCCTGTGGACAACGTGGTGGACAAGGGCGTACGGAGCCGAGCGAGCCTTTCCGGCCCGCCCCTGCCTGATCGACGAAGAGCGCTGCGTGTCCGGGCGACGACCGGCGAAACGGGTAGGGACAGGGGTCCCCCGTCTCGGTTAGGGTCAGCGTCGTGCAGGACACCCCTCCCTCAGTTCCGGACTTCACCCAGTGGCCCTCCTTCCCCTTCGAGGGCGACCTTCGCGTCAAGCAGCTCGATGACCCGGTTTCGGTCGAACCTCCCCGCCGCGGTGAGGAAGACCGGGAATGCACCGCCTGCAACGCCCCCGACGAGGCCTACATCTGGGTGGGTGAGCGGTGGCGCGTGCGGGCGATGGACCGCCCGACCGGCCTGCCGATGGTGCTGATCCTGGAGTCGCGGTCGCACCTCGACCTCGGCGACCTGCCGAACCTGCTCGCCGCCGAGCTGGGCGTGATGACCGTGCGCCTCGAGCGCGCCATCCGATCCCTCGACGGTGTCGCCCGGGTCCACGTCAACCGGTGGGGCGACGGCTCGGCGCATCTGCACATGTGGTTCCTCGCCCGGCCGCACGGGCGGCTTCAGCTGCGCGGCACGTTCCTCTCGCTCTGGGACTCGATCCTGCCGCCGATCCCCGAGGCGCAGTGGCGGGAGAACCTCGCCATGGTCGCCGCGTGGCTGGCCGAGTTCGGCGGTCGCCCGCTGGCCGAGCCGCCGCGCATCCACTGGCAGGCGCCGTCGAGTTTCTCCGCGGTGACGGCGACGGATGCCGACGCCGGTGAGGAGGAGGCCGTCTCCGTGATCGAGGCGGCCGAGGAGATCCCGGAGCCGGAGGGCCGAACGGAGGAGGAGCCCGACGGCGGGACCGACGAGAAGTCGGAGAGCGGAGCCGACGAGGAGCTGGCGAGCGGAGCCGACGGACAGCCGGAGAGCGGAGCCGGGGACAAGCCGGAGAGCGGGCGCAACGAGGTGTCGGAGAGCCGCGCGGGCTGAGAGCGGAGTGGGCCGGTGTCAGCGCGCGCGGCACCGGCGGCGTTCCGGGACGCCTCGTCTCCGTGCGGAGTCCGGCTTCCCTTGGCGGAAGGTCAGCGGCGGCGGGCGGCGGTCCGGGTCACCAGCGATCCGAGCACCCGGCCGAAGTCCAGTCCGGCCGCCTGGATCGCCAGCGGCAGCAGCGAGGTCTCCGTCATGCCCGGGGAGACGTTGACCTCCAGCACGTGCGGCTGGCCCGAGGCGTCGACGATCAGGTCGACCCGGGAGAGGTCCCGCAGGCCGAGCGCGGCGTGCGCGGCGAGCGCCACCTCGGCCACCCGCTCGGCCACCTCGGGGTCGAGCCGGGCCGGGGCGTGCCAGGTGGTCCGGCCGGCGGTGTAGCGGGCGGCGTAGTCGTAGACGCCGTTGCGGGGAACGATCTCCACCGGGGGGAGTGCCTGCGGGCCCTCGCCGAGGTCGAGCACCGACACCGCCACGTCCATGCCGGGTACGTAGCGTTCCACCAGCGCCGTCTGGTCGTACGCGAAGCAGCCCACCATCGCGGCCGGGAGCGACGCGGCGTCCCGGACCACGGCGGCGCCCAGTCCGGAGCCGCCCTGCGCGGGCTTGACCATCAGCGGCAGGCCGAGCCGGTCGACGATCCGGTCCAGCACCGCGACCGCGCCCAGCTCGGAGAAGCGGTCGTGCGGCAGGGCGACCCAGTCCGGAGTGGGGATACCCGCCTCGCGGAGCACCGCCTTCGCCGACGGCTTGTCCCAGGCGAGCCGCGAGGCACGGGCGTCGCAGCCCACGTACGGGACGTCGCAGAGGTCGAGCACGCCCCGCAGCGAGCCGTCCTCGCCGGTGGCGCCGTGCAGGGCGATCACCACAGCGTCCGGCGGGTCGCCGCCAGGGCCGGCAGCAGGGCCACGTCGGCGTCCCGCAGCTCGGCCTCCACGCCGACGGCCCGCAGCGCGTCGAGCACCCGCCGGCCGGACCGGAGCGAGACGTCCCGCTCGTAGGAGAGCCCGCCGGCGAGCACCAGGACGTGCAGCTCTGCGGTGACGGCGGGATCGGTCACGGGATTCCGGGCAGTGGAGGTGACAGCCATGCGGGAATCATGCCAAGTCGGGACCCGGCGCGTCCGCGCCGCCCTGGCGGCGACGCGTCCCGGACCCACCGACGGTGCCGAAGACCCGGCGCATCGCGATATCCTGCTCCATCACGCCCGCCAGCCGGCGCACGCCCTCCCGGATCCGCTCCGGCGGCGGGAAGGAGAAGTTGAGCCGCATGTTGCCGCCGCCCGCGCCGTCGGCGTAGAAGCCGGTGCCGGGCACGTACGCCACCCGGGCGGCGATGGCCCGCGGCATCATCGCCTTCGAGTCGAGGCCGTCGGGCAGGGTCGCCCAGACGAACAGGCCACCCCCGGGAGTGGTCCAGGTGGTGTCCGCCGGCATCAGGTCCGCCAGCGCGGCGAGCATCGCGTCGCGGCGCTCCCGGTAGACCTCCCGGTACACCTTCAGCTGCTCCCGCCAGGGCATGGTGCCGAGGTACGTCGAGACGGCCGCCTGGGCGTACCCGCTGGGGCAGAGGATCTGCGCCTCGCTGGCGATGACCAGCTTGTCGCGGACGGCGTGCGGGGCCAGGATCCACCCCACCCGAAGGCCGGGGGCGAAGGTCTTGGAGAAGGTGCTCAGGTAGAAGACCCCGTCACGGCGCCGGGCCCGCAGCGGCGCGGGGGCCTCACCCTCGAAACCGAGCTGGCCGTACGGGTCGTCCTCCACCACCAGCAGGCCGGCGCGCTCGCAGATGTCGAGCACCCGTTCGCGGCGTTCCTCGCTCAGGGTCACGCCCGTCGGGTTCTGGTACGTCGGGATGGTGTAGAGGAACTTCACCCGCCGCCCGGCCCGGGCCAGGTCGGCGATGGCGGTCTCCAGCGCCTCCGGGATCAGCCCCTCGTCATCCATCGGCACGTGCACGACCTGGGCCTGGGCGGCCTGGAACACCCCGAGTGCGCCGACGTAGGTCGGGCCCTCGGCGAGCACCACGTCACCCGGGTCGAGGAAGAGCCGGGCCACCAGGTCCAGCGCCTGCTGGCCGCCGACGGTCACCACCACGTCCTCCGGTGAGGCGCCGCAGCCCGCGTCGATGCCCGAGAGGGTCATCACCTCGCAGATCCGCTCGCGCAGCTCCAGCGTGCCCTGGCCGATCCCGTACTGCAGCGTGGTGGCGCCGTGCTCCGAGCCGAGCCGCCCGAGCATCTCACCGACCGCGTCCAGCGGCAGCGCCGCGATGTACGGTGCCCCACCGGCGAGCGACACGACCTCCGGCCGGCTGGCCACCGCGAAGAGCGCCCGGATCTCGGAGGCCGTCATCCCCCGGACCCGGCGGGCGTACCGGTCGGTGTAGTCGTCGAGCGTCGTGCCGGTCATGACATCACCTCGATCGGGTGTCGGCGGGGCTGCCGCGCGGTGTGGTACCCGCGATGTCGGCGACCATGGCGGCACGGGGCCGGTTGGTCGATGGTAGTCCCCACCGGCCGGTACCGGCGCGGGACATGAGGGTGCGTCCACATCCCGGACCCGCCCGCACCGGCCCGGGTGGGGCGTTCGCGCGTCCTCTCCCGTACGGTCGGGTAGCGGCGTACGATCGCTCGTCGGGGGCAGGAAGCGGTGCCGGACCGCGCTGTTTCACCCCCGAGCCTAGTTGTGGGGTGCGCTGATGTCGCGACGTCTGGTCAGTCTGACCCTCGACACCCTGGAAGACCTGCCCCGCCCGTGCCGGCAGTGCGTCTACTGGGAGCTGGACCCGGTCTCCGCCGACCGGGCGTGCGCCGCCGGTGACCCGGGCCTGGAGAAGGAGGCCTGGGTCTCCCAGACGCTGTTGGAGTGGGGTTCCTGCGGCAAGCTCGCGTACGTCGACGGGATGCCCGCCGGCTTCGTCATGTACGCCCCGCCGGCGTACGTCCCGCGCTCGATGGCCTTCCCCACCTCGCCGGTCTCCGCGGACGCCGCGCTGCTGATGACCGCGAACGTGGTCTCCGCCTTCGCCGGCGGCGGGCTGGGCCGGATGCTCGTCCAGGGCGTCGCCCGGGACCTCACCAAGCGCGGCATCAAGGCGATCGAGGCGTTCGGGGACGCCAAGTTCGGCGACGGTGACGACCCGACCCGGGCCTGCGTCGCGCCGGCCGACTTCTTCCTGTCGGTGGGCTTCAAGACGGTCCGCCCGCACCCGCGCTACCCCCGCCTGCGGCTCGAGCTGCGCA
This sequence comes from Micromonospora sp. ATA51, assembly GCF_016802855.1. Lineage (NCBI taxonomy): Bacteria > Bacillati > Actinomycetota > Actinomycetes > Micromonosporales > Micromonosporaceae > Micromonospora > Micromonospora sp. ATA51. Next base: position 22,018 of record NZ_JAEVHJ010000069.1, read on the forward strand.
CCGCGCTGAGCTGGAAGTCCGACGTCGAGTACGCGCTGGAGAAGCTGCTCGGCTCGATGAGCCCGGAGACCCTGCTGCGCCCGGTGCGCCCGGCCCCGGCCACCCGGTCCAGCGGGCTCTGAGGTCGCCTCAGTCGACGACCGTGCCGGCGGCCACCACCGCCCGCAGCTCGCTCACGTCGATCGAGCCGGTCGGCACGTCCCGCTCGATCGGGAAGTACATCCGCTGCACCGCGGCGACGATCGCCTCGACCACCCGGTCCCGGAACCGCGGGTCGACCAGCAGGGCGCGGTCCTCCGGGGAGGTCAGGTAGCCGACCTCGACCCGTACCGCCGGCATCCTGGTCAGCCGAAGCAGGTCCCACGTCTTGGCGTGGGTACGGCAGTCCCGCAGCCCGGTCCGGGCCACGATCTCCCGCTGCACCAGGCCGGCGAGGCGTTCCCCGGTGGCCGAGGTGACGCCGTTGTCGGTGCCGTAGTGGTACGTCGCCACCCCGTTCGCCGCCGGGTTCGCGTGGCCGTCGGTGTGCAGCGAGATGAAGACGTCGGCGCCAAGCGAGTTGGCCAGCTGCGCCCGGTCGGAGTCGGGCAGGCAGGTGAGCGGGGCCGGGCCGCGGGTGAGCTGCACCCGTACCCCGGCCGCGGCGAGCCGCCCCTCCAGCCGGCTGGCCAGGTCGTGGACGAGGTCCGCCTCGGTCCAGCGCAGCGGGCCGTCCGGGACCACCTCGCCCGGGTCGGTGCCGCCGTGCCCGGGGTCGATCACCACGGTCCGGCCGACCAGCGTCGGTCCGGCCTGCCGGATCGCGTCCGACTCGCGCAGCCACTGCGGGCGCCCGCCGACCACCTTCCGGCCGAGGCGGCGCAGCGCGCTCATGGTGTGCGGGCCGCAGGCGCCGTCCGGCTTGAGCCCCATCTCGCGCTGGAACTGGGCGACCGCGCGGGAGGTACGGATGCCGTAGATGGCGTCGGCGCGGCCCACGTCGTACCCCATCTCCAGCAGGCGTTCCTGGAGCGAGCGGACGTCCTCGCCGATCAGCGGCTTCGGTACGGCGTGGTAGAGCGTGCGGGCGCCGAGCCGCCAGCGGGCCGCGTCCAGCGCCTGCCAGGTCTCGGTGCCCACCCGGCCGTCCACGCTCAGGCCGCGGGACTGCTGGAACGCCCGGACGGCGCGTTCGGTCGCCACGTCGAACTCGTCGCCGTGACCGCCGGAGGGGAGCAGCTCCAGGCCGGTGAGGACGGTACGGATCTCCGTCACCGCGGGTCCCCGGTCACCGGGTCGGATCGGACGCACGCACGACCCCCTCTGCGCGGATGCTGGCTGGCCGGGCCCCGCGGTCGCACGAGGTGAGACTCTGCGGATGCCTACGGAGCGTACCGTGACCGGTCACCGGCCGACCCGGGGTTCGCGCAGGTCAGCGTCGCCGCGGGTGGGGGTCGACGGAAAGCGCGAACCCCCGCACCCGGATCGGGTGCGGGGGTTCGGGGGTCGGGATTCGGGTCAGAGCGCCGACTCGATGAGCTTGACCAGCTCGCCCTTCGGCTTGGCGCCGGCGATGGACTGCACCGGCTCGCCGTTCTTGAAGACGGTGAGGGTCGGCACGGACATCACCCGGTAGGCCCGGGCGGTCTCGGGGTTCTCGTCGATGTTGAGCTTGACGATGGTGACCTGGTCACCCATCTCGCCCGCGATCTCTTCCAGCAGCGGCGACACCTTGCGGCACGGCCCGCACCACTCCGCCCAGAAGTCCACCAGAACCGGCTTGTCGGACTTCAGCACGTCGCTCGCGAAGCTCGCGTCGGTGACCGCCTTGGTTGCTCCCACTATGAACCCTCCTCCGGGAACTATTTCTGAAGATGTTTCAGCCTTGCAGCGTGGCGATGAAGCGCTCGGCGTCCAGGGCGGCGGCGCAGCCCGTACCGGCCGCCGTGATGGCCTGCCGGTAGGTGTGGTCGACCACGTCGCCGGCCGCGAAGACACCCGGGATGCTGGTCCGGGTGCTCGGCGCCTGCACCTTCACGTACCCCTCGTCGTCGAGTTCCACCTGGCCGCGGAAGAGCTCGCTGCGCGGGTCGTGACCGATCGCCACGAAGACGCCGGTCACGTCCAGCACCTTGGTCTGGCCGGTGTGCACGTTGCGGACCCGGACCCCGCTGACCTTGCCGTCGGCGCCGAGGATCTCCTCGACGGTGCTGTTCCACTCGACCTTGATCTTGTCGTTGCCGAGCGCCCGCTGCGCCATGATCTTGCTGGCCCGGAACGCGTCGCGGCGGTGGATGATGGTGACGGAGTCCGCGAACCGGGTCAGGAAGCTCGCCTCCTCCATCGCCGAGTCGCCACCGCCGACCACGACGATGTGCTGGTTCCGGAAGAAGAAGCCGTCACAGGTCGCGCAGGACGACACGCCGTGGCCGAGGTACTCCTGCTCGCCGGGTACGCCCAGCGGACGCCAGGCGGAGCCGGTGGAGAGGATCACGGCCTTCGCCCGGTACGCGGTCTCGCCCACCCACACGGTGCTGGTGGCGCCGGACCCGGTGTCGCCGGTGTCGGTCAGCTCGACCCGGGTGACGTCGTCGGTCAGGAACTCGGCGCCGAACCGCTCGGCCTGCTTGCGCATGTTGTCCATCAGCTCGGGACCGAGGATGCCGTCCGCGAAACCGGGGAAGTTCTCCACCTCGGTGGTGGTCATCAGCGCGCCACCGGACTGCACGCCCTCGATGACGAGCGGCTTGAGGTTGGCGCGCGCGGCATAGACGGCCGCCGTGTAACCGGCCGGCCCGGAGCCGATGATGATCAGGTTGCGGACCTCGTCCACTGCCGTCTCCCGATGTGTGTGTTCGTCATCCGTTCCGGCTGCTCTGCCGCCGGGACGATGTCGATCCGAGTGCCGACGGCTCAGCGGCGTCGGCGCCTGACTTGCAGAACGTCATCGTACGAAGCGGCGATTCCCGAACCGGTCATCCGGTGGGTCACGTCACGTGGAACGGCAGCCGCCGATGACCGCGATCTCACCCTACCCGCGTCCGAAAGCGGGTGTCCGCGCCGGACCCGGGGACGCCGCACTCCGGTCCGCTCACCCACGCCCACCGGGCGCCGGCCGTGTCGACGAAGGTGACGACCAGCGCCGGCCGCCCCTGGAACGACGCGTAGTCGATCAGGTCCACGGCCACCGCCCCGCTCCCGTGCTCCGCGGTGATCTCCCTCAGGCAGGCGTCCAGCGCGTCCCGGCCGGTGAGCCGGTCGAGCCCGCCGGCGGCGGAGAACCGCTCGTTCTCCGGCGCCGCCTGCCCGGTCTCCCGGCCGCCGCCCGCCGCCGCCGGGGGTGCCTTCAGCGAGCTGGCGCCGGACAACTGCTCCGGGGTGTAGTCCGTGCCGCTGCGGCGCGGCGGGCCGGTCGTCCGGAACGGCTCGGCCGCCAGCGGGCCGGCGGCACCGGCGCTGTCGGCAGTCACCGCCGCCTGCCCGGTCTCCCGGCCGCCGCCCGCCGCCGCCGGGGGTGCCTTCAGCGAGCTGGCGCCGGACAACTGCTCCGGGGTGTAGTCCGTGCCGCT
>NZ_JAEVHJ010000070.1:0-25509 GCF_016802855.1 Micromonospora sp. ATA51
GTCGAGGGTCTCGTACTCGGCCAGGATCCGCGCCTTGTACGCGGCGGTGTATGTCCTTGTTCGGGGCTTTGCTGGTACCTCGGGGTCGGGTACCGGATGGTGCGATGTCACGGGGGTGGATCTCCTTGCACGCCCTCACGGGTCAGAGTTTCAGCAGGTCACCCTGCCTTCCCCAAGGATGACACAGAGGGCATGAGCGATACTGTCAGAGGCCAAACATCGGCCGGCAAGCCGCCATCCCGTCCACCCTCACCGCGGGCCGCTTCTCCTGAATCCATCTCTCCCGGGTAAGCCGTAGGCGGTCGGATACGACGGCCTCGTCGCCGCGGGCGTCAACCGAGATGCCGTCGTACTCATAGCCGAGCTTGCGAGACACGCCCTGAGAGGCACGGTTGTCCTGGAACACCTCGGTGAGCGCGGCACGTGCGTCGAGGTGGTCGAAGGCTAGCGCCAGCAGGCCGACCCGAGCCTCGGTTCCGTAGCCCTGGCCCTGGTGTTCTATTCCCAGCCACGCGGATGTCGTGACCTCCCGAACAACCGGGAAGTCGCGCCCTCGCAATGTGACCACGCCAAGCGGCTCTCCGTGACGGAAGACCCCAAGCCCCAGCCGCCACGCTGCCACGCTCCAGCCTCCAAGCTGGCCCCAGTGTCCCTGCAGCACGAACCGCGCCCGATCCTCAGGGCTGCCGTCGGTCCAAGGCGTCAGGAACGGGTGCTCGTTCGCGCGGTGCACGCCCCTGCCTGCGAGGTGAGCAAGCTCCGCCAGTTCCTCCTCACCGGGCAGGCGAAGCTCCAGTCGTGGCGTGAAGATGGTGAGGCCGTACTGGGGCCACAGATCAGACAGCACGGGCCTGATCCTGACGATCAACCCCCGCCGCCGCTACTGGTTTGCTCAGACAGCGCTGTCATCGGTATGAACGTGCACCCAGAGCCGATCACCGCAACAGCCAGCCCGTCCCATGCCCGCGGCCAGGTACGCATTGAATGCGAGGAAGCGGACCTCCCCAACGGCCTCACCGGACGCCCTGGCTCGCAACGCCTCATCGGTTTGTACGTCTGCGCCGACCTGGCCATCGCACGGGTCGACGCGGCCCCGTAAACCGGGGCAGCCATCGGGGCAGGCGATTCCGTGGGGCGAACATCGCCAGATCGCCAGCGGCGTCCCGCGCATATCCGCGTACTTCGTACCCCTGCAGCACCGGGCGGTCGCGCAGGGCCAGGCGCAGGCGAGCGACGGACTCGGCGTCGATCAGGCCGTGCAAGCGGGCGATCAGGTTGTCAGGAGCTCGTGAGGATGACGAGTTGCTGGGTCGCTCGGGTCATCGCGACATAGCGGTCGACCGCTCCTTCGATGCCGTTGCCGAATGCCTCCGGGTCGATGAGGACGACCAGGTCGAACTCCAGCCCCTTCGACAGCTCCGGGGTCAGCGACCGGACGCGGGACGTCGCCCGGAACGTGGGATCGCCGATGACGCAGGCGATCCCGTCGGCGTGCGCGGCGAGCCAGGTGTCGAGGATCGAGCTCAGATCAGAAGCAGATCCGTGTACGACGGGGACGTCGCCGCTGCGGATGGAGGTCGGCACGTTGGCGTCGGGGAGCACGGCCCGGATGACCGGCTCGGCTTCCGCCATGACCTCTTTCGGCGTCCGGTAGTTGATGCTCAGAGAGGCCAGGTTGATCCGGTCGAGCCCGATCCGCTCGAGCCGTTCCTGCCACGACTCCGTGAACCCGTGCCGGGCCTGGGCGCGGTCCCCGACGATGGTGAAGCTCCGGGACGGGCAGCGGAGCAACAACATCTGCCACTCCGCGTCGGTCAGTTCCTGAGCCTCGTCCACGACGATGTGCGCGAACGGGCCGGCGAGCCGGTCCCGGTCGGTGCTGGGCAGTGCGGTCTCGTCGACCAGGGCGTCCCGCAGGTCCTGTTGGCGCAGCATCGTCAGCAAACCTTCCCCGTCGTCATAGGCGTCGGCCTCGATCAGGTCGTCGACGACCGTAGCCATGCGCGCGCGTTCGACGGCGACAATGGCTTCATGCCGACGCTTACGCCCTGACGCCTCCGGATCGCCGAGCCGCTGCCGTGCCGCGTCGAGGAGCGGCAGGTCGGACACCGTCCAGGCCTGGGCGTTGCCGCGCTGGAGCTGCCGAATTTCATCGGGGCTGAGCCAGGGAGCGCACTTGCGCAGGTAGGCGGGCACCGACCACAGGTCTCCGACGAGGTCGGTCGCTTGGAGCAGCGGCCAGGCGCGGTTGAAGGTCGTGCGCAGTTCCCTGTTCTGCAGCAGCGACCTGCGGACCAGGTCATCCGGCTCATCGCCGTCGTACTTCTCCATCAGGATCGTGAGCAGCTCTTCCCAGATCTCGTCACGCGCCTCGTTGTGCGGAGTACCGGGCCCCGCCGCCTCGAACGCCTCGACCCAATCGTCGGCGCTCAGCCAGATGTCGGACTCGCCGGTCGTGACCGTCATCGGTTTGGCCGGCGGCTCCTCGTAGAACCTGACGGCCGCCACGATCGCCTTCACCAGGTCCGCGGACGACTTCAGGAGCGCCACGTCCGGGTCGATCTCGATGGTTGCCGCGGCACCCTCGGGCACGAGGTCCCGCAAGGTGCAGGTCTGCACGTCCTCCTCGCCGAGGCTGGGGAGGACGTCGGCGACGTAGGCCAGGTAGGGCTGGTGCGGACCGACGAACAGCACGCCGCCCCGGCGGTGACCGAGGCGAGGGTCGGCGTAGAGGAGGTAGGCGGTGCGGTGCAGAGCGACGACGGTCTTCCCCGTACCCGGACCGCCGTCGACGACGAGAGCGCCGCGTGATTCCGCCCGGATGATGGCGTCCTGGTCGGCCTGGATCGTGCTGAGCACGTCCCGCATCCGGGCCGACCGGCTGCCGCCCAGGCTGGCGATGAAGGCGGACTGGTCGTCGAGCGCGGCGTGCCCTTCAAACCCGTCCGCGGTGAACACCTCGTCCCAGTAGTCGGTGATCCGGCCGCGGGTCCAGCGATACCTGCGGCGGCTCGCCAGACCCATCGGGTTGGCGTGGGTCGCTCCGAAGAACGGCTCAGCCGCGGGGGAGCGCCAGTCGAGCAACAGCCGACGACCCGCGCTGTCCGTGAGGCCCCGTCGTCCGACGTACACGGGCTCGGGGTTGTCCGCGCTGACCATGCGTCCGATGCACAGGTCCAAACCGAAGCGACGCAGTGCGCGCAGGCGAGCGGTCAGCCGGCGGATCTCCATGTCCCGGTCCACCGCCTGCCGGCCTTTGCCGCCGGGCGCCTTGCGCGCGGCATCGAGGCGGTCGGACAGGTCGGCGAACAACTGCTCGAGGCTCTCCGCGAGGGCCGCGAAGTGCCGCTCGTCGCGGGCGATCAGCGTCGGGTCGGCCTTGGGGGAAAGGGGGTCGGGAAGGTCAAACACGCTGCTGGTCAGGGGGTTCACGTCATCAGCTCCGATCTGAGGTCGCTTGCAGTGGGAGACGAGTGCGCGGCGCCCCTGCGCACGGATCGCCTCGATGGCACCCGGGCGACGTCAGTCGGGGCGCGCTGGGCATGCTGCCGAAGTCCACGTACACCGGTGGTGTGCCGGCGTCCAGGAACCCCACCAACTCGGCCGGGAGTGGGCGTTCGTCCGGCAGGATCCGCGCCGGTCTGCACGACGTCGAGGTCCGTCGGCTTCTGCCCTGGGCCCAGGATCGGGTCCGCCGCCAGCCAGGGGTGGTCGGTGCGGCGTGGCCGTCATCATGTACGCCCCGCGCGGCGCCTGACCCGTGGCCGACGGGCCAGGCGCCCCGCGCGACTCAGTGCGGTGCCGCCGCCGCTTCCCGCGCGCGGCGCCCGTCGCCGGTGAGGGTGGACAGCGCCCGGCAGCGGGTGCGGCGGGTGGTGCGGCGACGGCAGCATGACCACGACCGGCACGTCGCCCAACCGGTCCAGGCGCGACAGCATCTTGCGAGCGGCCCGCGCAGGCCCGCTCCACCGCGGGTGCTACGTCGCCAGTCCCCACCCGCTCAGGCCTGGGTAGCCACGTCCCAGCGAGATTTCACACCGTACGGCTCGCTCGCGGCCCGCCCAGCCCCCACGAGACGATCTTGGTCGGGGTGATCCTGATGATCTCCCGGGACAGGTACGGCAGGGGCGGCTCGTGGTCCGTCAGCGCCACCGCCGTGCCCCGGATCTCGATGCCTTGGGGCGCCCACGGATCGACCGTCGCCAGGTCGTCCACGACGAACGCGACCGTGCTGCCCTGCTGGACGTTCCGGAACTTCTTCGACGAGCCCAGCGCGCCGCCGCCGATGACGATCGTGCCAGTGCCGGCATCGACGAAGAAGTTGGTCGGGTTGTTCTGCACCTGCCCGTCAGGCGAGACGGTGGCCAGCCGCCCGATGCGCTGCGTGGCCAGGTAGTCGAGTTCTGCTTGGGTGAAGACCACACACGTCAGCATGCAACCCCGTCCCCGCGCGACCCGACCGTCGACAACAACACACGCATTTCGCGACTCCCATTTCCGAAGGTTCTGGCCTCGGCCGGCAATTCTGCGGCACGACCCGGGTCTTGCCGCAAGGCCCCCGGTGCGGTATATGTTGAGAGTGGAAGGGAGTGGGTACCCCCTTTCCCTTGATCGTCCGCTGGACGGACAACCTCCCCGCAAAGCGGCGGCGCGCCGCGTACGGCAATGCCGTCGGCCGAGGACGATCTCCCATGGGCCTACGGATGCAGCCGCAAAGCGAGAAGTCCTTCACCCTCTTCAGCAAGTCGACGGCTGCCCTCAGCCCCTGGGTGGGACCGACACGGCCGTGACATGTTGTCGTTCGTGCCCGGTCATGTTTCTCAACGGTGGCAGCACTTCACCGACGACCAGCTTGGTCAGGCAGCGACGCTGCTGCGCCAACTGCATGACGTGCCGTCGATGACGACCACGTCGCGCGTCGGCCCAAGGCTGAGTCGCACCCGGCCGTCCGCCAGCAGGTTGCGGCCGGTAACCGAGTCGCGCGGCGTCGAGATGAGGAACGCGGTCCCGTCCCTCTCCTCAAGCCCACGCGGCAGCGCGCCCGTCATGCTCTCTCTCCAGTCACTTGTGGAGAGCCCTTCCTCCAGGGGATGGGCTCCAGCGGTCATCACTCGGTTCGCCCGGCAGCCGTCTCTTGATCGGCGGCCAGGTCGGGCAGGCAGCAGTGACCCGTCAGGGCGTGGGTGCCAGCGATACGGCCTCCCAGGCGAATCCGTCCGGGTCGGTGAAAGGCCCGGCATCGCCGCCGATCGTGAGCCGGTGCGATCCAGTGCCGTCGGGAGCGACGCCGACGTCCTTGGCAAGGGCACGACGCCTGTACAGCGCAAGCTTGACGGGACTCGACCCAGCCGCGAACTCGACGTACATGCGGCCAAAGCTCTTCGCCACGGCAAGGCCGCGCTCGACGTAGAACCGCTTGCTCGCGGCCACGTCCGCGACTCCCAGCAGGAGCACGATCTCGTCGATCTGCCGGGTGGCCGGGCCGGTGTCCTTCTTCGCCGAGGTCGCGACCTTCCAGATCGTGCCGTCCGGGGCTTGCACGACACCCCCGTAGCCCCAGAGCGACTTCGCGGCAGGCCTCAGCGCCGTGGCGCCGGCGTCCAGGGCAGCGCCGATGAGACCGTTGACGGTGGCCGGCTGGGACACCGTGAGCGCCAGCGTGAACCCACGGAAGCCGGTCGTCGGTGCCTCCGAGGCCCGCAGGCGTATCTGCGTGTCCAAACCGAAAGCGGCGGTGTAGAAGCGGTTGGCGGCCGTGGGGTCGGCCACGTCGAGGGTGACGGATTCGATGGATGCCATGGCCATCACGCTAGTTGCGGCTCGGCGACCGGAGCTTCTCGATTCCTGACCGGTCTTGTCACCTGTTTCGCCACACACGGCGGCATCCCCGCCGCAGCGCCCGTTGCGCGGCGCCGGTAGGCGCTGGGCGGCATGCCGACCAGCTCGGTGAAGCGGGTGCTGAAGGTGCCCAGCGATGAGCAGCCGACCGCGAAGCAGACCTCGGTGACGCTGAGGTCGCCACGACGCAGCAGCGCCGTCGCGCGCTCGATGCGACGCGTCATCAGGTACGCGTACGGCGACTCGCCGTAGGCCAGCCGGAACTGGCGGCTGAGGTGCCCCGCCGACATGTGCGCGCCGCGGGCGAGCGCCTCGACGTTCAGCGGCTGCGCGTACTCCCGGTCGATCCGGTCCCGGACACGGCGCAGCCGCGCGAGGTCGCTGAGGGTCTGCGCCGCGGCGAGTGCACGCCCCCACGAGGGGTGACACATGAGAGAGAGCTCCTTCCATCGATGTCCGCGAGCACCTCGGCTACCTGCCGAGCAGGCGGCGAGGTGCTCGATGACGATGACCGACTTGCCGGGGTCGACGAGCCGGTCGAGCAGGCCGAGCAGCTGCTCGACGCCGGCCGGCTGGAGACCGGTGGTCGGCTCGGCGAGGATGTCAATCGCCCTTGTGGGCGGCCGGCATGCGCGCCTCGCCCTCGGCGAAGAACGCCTCGGCCTCGGCGACCGACATCGCGAGCACCTCTGCGATGGTGCGGCCGCCGAGGGTGTGGTCGAGGACAGCGGCCTGGAAGCGCTGGCCGCCGGATTCTTCGCAGCTGGTCGCGACGCCGACCATCATGGCCGAATCGATGACCGGACGGCTCAGCGCAGCTCCTGGATGCGGATCAGGTTGCCGGCGGGGTCGCGGAAGGCGCAGTCGCGGATGCCGTACGGCTGCTCGGTCGGCTCCTGGACGACCTCGGCGTCGCCGGCCTGCAGCTTGTCGAAGGTGCCGTCGAGGTCGCGGGTGGCCAGCAGGATCCAGCCGTAGGTGCCCTTGGCCATCATCTCGGCGATGGTGCGGCGCTCGTCGTCGGTGACGCCGGGGTCGGCGGCCGGCGGCGCCAGGAGGATGGACGTGTCGGGCTGGTCGGCGGGTCCGACCGTGATCCAGCGCATCTTGCCCTGTCCGACGTCGTTGCGGACCTCGAAGCCGAGGGTGTCGCGGTAGAAGGCCAGGGAGGCGTCCGGGTCGGTGTGCGGGAGGGAGCTGGTGTGAATGGTGATGTCCATGGCAGTCACGCTAGGTGCGGCTCGGCGGCCGGCGCTTCTCGATTCCTGATCGGTCTGGTGAGGCACATCCGCCCATGCCGTGGCACGGAGCTCGGCCTGCCACTCATCGCCACCAACGGCGAAGCGCGGCTGCGGCCGTCCCGACCAGCAGTGCGGCAGCGGCTCCCGCCACGCGCCGGGCTGCCTGTTGCCGGCTGTCCCAGCCGCCGTGGATTGCTTCGAACTCCAGAGCTGGCCGGTGCAGGTTCCCGGCGGTAGCCGGCGCGGGCCGGCGCATGAAGTGCTGCCGGTCGACCTGGATGGCCATCAGCCGCTCGACCAGGCCGGGAGTCAGCCGGGACTGCATCAGCAAGGCGTGGGCCGCGGTCCCGACGGCCACCTCCCGCCGGGGCCGCCGCACAAGGTTCACGATGGTCCGCGCGACCCGCTCCGGCGGGTACACCGGCGGCATGGCCCGGACCGCCCGGCCCGTGCAGTTCGCGGCGTGCTGGAAGATCGGCGTGTCGATCGTCGCCGGCAGAACCGTGCACACGTGGATTCCGGATGCGCCTTCCACCTGCAGTTCCTGCCGCAGGCTGCCACTCAACGCCCGGACCGCGAACTTCGACATCGTGTAGGCGTGGGTGTACGGCTGCGTGACCACCCCGACAACCGATGACACATCGACCAGCACGCCATGGCCCTGTTCCCGCATCACGGGCAGTGCCGCACGGGCCCCGTGCACATAGCCCATCACGTTCACGTCGAGAACCCGCCGAAAGTCTTCCTCCGAAACGTCCTGAAATCGCCCGAAAGCGCTCACCGCAGCATTGTTGACCCATACATCGATCCGCCCGTACCGCTGCAGAGTTCGCTGGGCCAACTCCCGCACCGCCTGCGCGTCGCTGACGTCCGTGGGCACCGCAATCGCCCGCCCGCCACGCTCCACGCACTCCTGAACAACGTCGTCCAACGCAGCCTCTCCCCGCGCCGCCAGGGCCAGGGCGTTGCCGTGATCGGCGAAGGCGTGGGCGGTGGCCCGGCCGATGCCGCTGGACGCCCCGGTGACAACAACGACGAGATCCCTTGTCCGCACGGGCCGCGGATACCCCACCCCCGCCAGGTCAACCCCTGTTTCCACCGCACCGGCGCAATACCAGAAGACGGCAAGGCGCCGCTCACGGTTCAGCGGGCCGATGACAATCAACCGAGCCCGGTCGCGAAGCGGCGCATCGGTTCGGACCAGGCCTTAGGATCCAGCCATGGGAAGGTGTGGGCGCCGGCGACTTCGACGTACTCGCCGGTGGACGGTAGCGCAGCCAGCTGGCGGCCCCACCGGGAAGTGCTGATCATGTCGTCGCGTCCGCGGATCACGAGCAGGGGAACCCTGAAGCGGGTCACGGGTTCCTCGATCGTGTGGTCGAGATGTGCGCGTGCCAGGTGCAGCATGCGGCGAAGCCCTGCCCGCTTCCACTCGGGGCGGTGTGACTGGGTCAGCCCGGGTGGCTCCCGGCGTCCGTCCAGTCGCCAGCGGATGGGCAGACGGAGCGGGCTCCGAGCGACGGGGTCGACGGTGGGGCTGGCCAGGACGACACCACGCACATCGGGGTGGCCGACGGCAGCCTGCGCGGCAACCTGAGTGCCGCTGGAATGGCCGGCGAGTACCACCGGACCGAGTCGCTGGGCGGCGAGCCAGTCCGCGACGGCATCGCCGAACTCCACCACGGTGAGCTCGTGCGGCGGTTCACCGCTGCCGGCAAAGCCGGGTAGTTCGACGAGGTGCGCACGCGTCCACTCGCCGAGCGCGCCGAGGCCCGGCATGAGGTAGTCGGCCACTCCCATGCCCTGGACGAGCACCAGCTCGGGCACATCGGCTCGCGGCTCGCCGACCGCCCGGCTGCGCATCCGACCCAACGGAGCGTCGTGGTACGACGTCGTCACATTCGAGGGAAATGGTGGCGCATACGGCTCCGGCCTCTTCCGCATACCCGGGGTTACCCGACAGGCACGGACGGAACCGGGCGTACCGGATGATTTTCGGGGTAACCGCCCGCGGGAGGTGGGATGAAACTACCCCGCGAGGTGGCGGCATTCGACTCCGCTTCTGCCATGGTCATGGCAACTGCCCGCTACCTTCATCACCGCGACACGCCACCAATGGGCAGGCCTGCGGGGCGACTCTTGCGTCCCCTCGCGACCGCCGCGAACCGGCTTCCGGTCCGGCTCAGAGAGACGATCTACAGCCTGGCCAGCGGAGCCGAGGCGCAGCCGGCGGCACGAATGGCGACCCTCGACATCGAGCAAGTCGCCGCCTCGATCGTCCGACTCTACCCGCGGCGCCGGTACCCGGCGGTCATCCTCGGCTCGTCCAGCGGAGCGCTCGTGCATCTGTGCGCGGCCCTCGGTATCGCCTGGTTGCCCCAGACGCTTCTGCTCCCGCTGCGTCAACGGCAGGTGCCCCCGGATGATCCGATGCGCGCCCTACACGCCTTCGACGCCAGCGCCCAGGCGCTGTTGGCACGCAACCCCGACTTCGTCCTGCACCACCTGCATGATCCAAACCAGGATCGGTTGACGTCGCGGCGGATGGCCTACTTCCGGGTGAAACGCACCCGGCTCGGACCCGCGTACGAGCGATTCCTGACCAACACGCTCGATCCCGGCGGCGTGGTCCTGCTCGCCGAGTGCACCCGGCGATGGCCCACCACCCGCGTCGGCGAGCGACACGTCTTCCAGTTCGGTGCCGTCGGCGGACTGCAGCCGTCGCAGTATCGCGAGGGCGATCCCCGAATAGCCGCATACCTACGTCGTTACGGAGTCAAGCGGACACGGTGGGAGGCGCCGACGCCGGACAGCGAAAGCCCTGAGGCGGAATGGGGATTCGAACCGGCGCTACGGGACGACGCGACCGCATTCGCGCGCCGACACGGCTATCAGGTACGGCGGCTGATCTTCGACGACCCCGAGGACCTCAGCCCGCTCATCGCCGACCTCTATCGCTGGTGGTACCGACAACGCGGCCTGCCAACCAACCGACTGCTGGTGGAGTCGTTCATCCTCGCCGACCCCTGGTGGGCTCTCCGGACCGGTTGCGTACCCTACTGGAGCACCTTCCCCGTCCAGAGTTCGGCCGACGCACTCGAGCGCTATCTCGATCAGTCGGACACCTACGACTACTTACACCTCATGCTGTTCTGCCATGGTGTGGAATCCGTGGGACTGGCAAGCGTCGACCAGTGGCGCAGGGTGCTTCAACGTGCGCGAGTGGCGGGATCGTTCGCCGGGACAGAGCCTCGTCGCTACCCGAGCGACCTTGCGACGTTCTTCCGCTACCAGTCGGCTCTGCGGGCCATACCCGACCGGCACCCGATCCCCGAGCCACTCGAGTTGAGGGAGTTCGAAGGATTCTTTGCGCAGCGCGGCCACCGCTATCCGGCCGTGAGGATGGAAGGCTGAAGTCCCAGCTTCCATCATCGGCTCAGTTCCCGCCGGTGAACGGCCCCTCTGAGGGCCGTATCACTCTTCATCCTGTTTATCCATCCCGCCGGTAGCCTCGTAGTGCCAGCCGTCATCGGCGCGGCGAGCCCTGCGGTACTCCACGTACCAAGTGCCGTCGGGGGTCTCATGGGTGAATTCCACGAGTTCGTCAGGACTGCCGGCTATTGGCCGGTCCACCCCATCGAGTGGCCCGCCGTGCAGGTGCGCAACTGAAGCGGTCATGTCCGCCGGCTACCCACGCAATTGGGGACCATGCGGCCGAAGAGCGGGGCAGCGGATTGTCCTCGCGGACCCGCCGCTTGCGCCTCTGGCCGGTCGCGTTCGCCGACCTGCGCTCCTTGAACGGTGAGCCTGGCAAGGTACAGCGCTTCGCGGGCGGCCTTTGGTGATCCTGCTCACTCCAGCTAGATCGGGTATCGGCCGACCGGCAGCCTGGCCGGGTGACAACCACGGTGATGCCTGAGAGCCCTGGCGTCGCTGTCGCGCCCATCAGGCGCGACCCGTACATCGACAACGTCAAAGGGCTGTTGATCGTCCTGGTCGCGCTCGGCCACATGGTGGGTCAGACGCTCGGCTCCTCGCCAGGTGGCAGGACGATCTACACGTTCATCTACCTGTGCCACATGCCGGCCTTCGTCATGCTTTCGGGGATGCTCTCGGCAACCGAGCTCACCGGCCGTCGTGCGGCGTCGCTGATCCGGGATCTGCTCGCGCCGTACGTGGTGTTTCAGCTGCTTTACATGAGCTTCTACACGGTGATGGACAGGCCGATGCCCTGGACGGTCAACGAGTTCCTCTCCCCGATTTATCACCTGTGGTTCCTGCCCGCTCTGTTCATCTGGCGGATGCTCGCTCCGCTCTTCGCCCAACTTCGCGGAGCGGTCGTCATCGCGATCGTGGTGTCCCTCTCCGCCGGAGCCGCCACGGTGCTCGGCCACGCCCTGTCGTTGGACCGGGTGGCAGGAATGCTGCCCTTCTTCGTCCTCGGCGTCTGGCTCGGTCGCGGCAGGCTCGCGTACCGCCCATCTCCGCTTGTGCGGTTAACCGCGATCGCCGTGCTCATCGCTGCCGCGCCGATGGCCTATCTGGTCGCCTCGCGCCTGTCGAACCTCTGGGTGTACTGGAACCGCGCTTACCAGCGGCTCGGGGTGGAGATGACCGAGGGCGTCCTGATCCGGCTTGGACTGATGGCCGTCGGGTTGGCGATGACATGGGCGATCATGATGCTCGCTCCGCGTCGCCAGACGTTCCTCACGGGTTGGGGAGCCAACTCCATGTACCCGTATCTGCTGCACGGGTTCGTCGTCCTGGCCTTCGCCTGGTCACCCCTCGACGACCAGGTCGACAACATCCCAGCATTGCTGGTGCTCATCGCCGCGGTCGTTGCGCTGGTCTGGATCACCGCCAGCCGGCCCGTGGTGTGGGCGTTGCGTCCGCTGGTCAGCCCTCCGGTCGGCTGGCTGCTCAGGGACGTCGTCCCAGCGAAGAAACATCAGCCCACGGCGGTGACCAGCCAGAGCTGAGCTTAGCCTCGCAGGCCGCGAGGCTCGGCCGGTCGAGCGAGGGCTGTGGCGGTGCCGTGGGTTGCTGTACTTTCGCGCCGTACAGCGAGACGAGGATGGCATGAGGCCGATGAGGCTACGGAAGACACCGCTTTCCATCGGGGAAAAAGCGGTTCTGGTCCTGACCGCTTCTGCGGCGGCGCTTGTCGGCGGTCTCACCCGGTGGGTGCTGGACCTGGACGACCGGCTCGGCTACTGGCTCACCAGCCTGTTCTACGTCGTGCTTGTGGGCTTGGCTGTAATCGCCGTTGGCATCATGTTGCTGCGCGAAAGGTGACCGGAGCCGGAAGGGTCTCCGCCCCGACCCCTCGCTTGTAAGTCCTGAGCGCCGCGTCCGTTGGCGTCCGTCCCTGATCGTGACCTCGGACGGTCTTCCACCGCGGGCTTGGCCTGGTCGTCATCGTCCGGGCCGGTTGCTGTCGCTGCTGCTGTCAGAGTCGGCCGTGAGCAATC
Organism: Micromonospora sp. ATA51; assembly: GCF_016802855.1. Classification (NCBI taxonomy): domain Bacteria; kingdom Bacillati; phylum Actinomycetota; class Actinomycetes; order Micromonosporales; family Micromonosporaceae; genus Micromonospora; species Micromonospora sp. ATA51. Next base: position 12,551 of record NZ_JAEVHJ010000070.1, read on the forward strand.
CCGCACTGCTCGGACGGCTTTCCGTCACGATCACTAAGACACCCCGGAGCTTCGCGGCCAGCAGTCCGCTCGTCATCCGGGCGGAGCCGGGCGGCGGTCGAGGTAGGCGTCCAATGCGGCGGCGCCGGCGAGCATGGCGCGGCTCCTGGCCGAGAGGCGGGCGCGCCAGTCGGCCAGCATCGACTCCAGCGGTGCGACGCCTCCGGCGGTGCGGACCTGGGCGATCAGCGGGGCGATCTGCTCCAGCAGGTAGCCACCCCGTCTGAGCTGGTGGGCCAGCAGGGCGTCGCGGACGTCCGCCTCGCTGTAGACCCGGTAGCCCGTCCGCGGGTCGCGGCGCGGCTGGACCAGGCCGGCGCGTTCCCATTTGCGCAGGGTGGCCGGTCGGATGCCGAGCCGCCGCGACAGCGGGCCGACGAACGTGTCACCGCGCTCCCGCGGTACAGGATCGAGGTCGCGAAGCGCGGCTTCGACGGCCTGGAGGGTGCGGCGGTCGTCGAGCAGCTGGGCGTGGCTCTCGTCGATGAGCCGGAGCGCGTCCTCGGTCGCGTCCCGGTTGACCGCCTGCATGATCGAGGTGGCCGTCTGGTGGCCGTGTCCTGACACGAGCGCGAGAAACGCACGGAGGGCCTGCGCGTGCAGCGGCGTGTAGGTGCGGTATCCGTGCAGGGTGCGTTCGGCGCCCGGCAGGATTCCGGCCGCCTCGTAGTTCCTGATCGCCTGGGTGGACAGGCCGTGCCCGCGCGCCAGGTCGACCGGCCTGAGCCGTCCACCGTCTTGAAGGTTTCGCCCCACTGTCCTGTCACTATCGCGGAGAAGTTTCAACCGAAGGTTCAACGATACCGTTGAGGGCATGATTGCTGGTACCAAGGACACCGCCCATGCTGTCGAGGCCGCGGCCGTCATGCGGCTGCTCCCGACCCGGCCGCGGCTGCTCGCCCTGGGCGAGCCCACCCACGGCGCGGACCTCCTGCTCGACGTACGCAACGAACTCTTCCGGCAACTCGTCGAGCAGGAGGGTTACCGGACGATCGCCATGGAGAGCGACTGCGTGATGGGCCTGGTCGTGGACGACTACGTCACGTCCGGCACGGGCAACCTCGACGAGGTCATGGAGCGCGGCTTCAGCCACGAGTGGGGCGCCTTCCCGGCCAACCGCGAGCTGGTGCGCTGGATGCGCGCGTACAACGACGGCCGGCACGCGTCCGAGCGGCTGCGCTTCGCCGGTTTCGACGGCCCGCTGGAGATCACCGGCGCCGCGAGCCCCCGGCAGGCCCTCACCGCACTCCACGCCTACCTCACCGCCTGGGCCGACGCCGACCTTCTCCCCTGCGCCGCCGATACGCTCGACCGCCTGCTCGGCGCCGACGACCAGTGGACCAACCCCGCCGCGATGATGGACCCATCCCAGTCCGTGGGGCAGACACCCGAGGCCAAGCAGCTGCGGCTGCTCGCCGACGACCTGGTGACGCTGCTCGACGCGCAGACGCCACAGCTGATCGCGGCGTCCTCACCGGACGACTGGGACCGGGCATGCCTGTACGGGCGCACCGCCACCGGCCTGCTGCGCTACCACTTCTGGATGGCCGACACGTCACCGGGTCGCATGGCGCGGCTGCTGGCCCTGCGGGACTCGATGATGGCCGCCAACCTGTTCGCCATCGCCGAGCGGGGCCCGGCGTTGGTGTCCGCGCACAACGGCCACCTCCAGCGGAACAAGAGCAGGATGCGGATGGGCGACCTGCCGCTGGAATGGTGGAGCGCCGGCGCGATCGTCAGCGCCCACCTGGGCGACGGGTACGCCTTCCTGGCTACAGCCCTCGGCACGATCCGCCACCATGGCGTGGACGCCCCACCTCCGGACACCATCGAGGGGCTGCTGTACACGCTGCCGGAGGACCGATACGTCGTCGACGCCCGCCGACTGGCCACCGTCCTCGGCGACGTGACGCCCGCTCCCCGCGTGTCCCCCTGGTTCGGCTACTCCCCGTTGGACCCGGCCCACGTGGCCAGCAATGATGGGATCGTGTTCGTCAAGGACATCCCGGCGGGATGATGTGATGGCTGGGCCGAAACGCGCGGCGGTGCCGGAGATGGGCTGCGGCACCGGTCAGGCGACGCGCTCGCGGTGAACCACGGGGCGAAGGCCGCGTCGCGGTGCGGCCTTCGCCCCCGGAGACGCGCGTCACATCGGCTTCTCCTTGTGGTGTCGGGCTTGGTCAGCCGGTCAGGGAGTGCGGGCCGAAGCGGCCCCACGCCACGAAGACGGCCAGGGCCAGGTAGGCCACATTTGCCAGGATCGGCTTGGCCTCGTGACGGTGCAGGTGCGTGATGATGGCGCCGATCATCAGCAACACCAGGCCGACGGCGGCCACCGGCACGAGAACCGGCGCGATGTCGAGCATGGCTGGCAGGACCAGGCCCATCGCGGCCAGGACCTCGAGGGCGCCGATGGCCTTGACGGTGCCGGTGTTGACGTCCTCGACCCATCCCCCGCCGGGGGCGGCGGCCAGTCTCCTCCTGGGCAGGGCCAGCTTGATGGCGCCGCCGGCCAGGAAGGCAACGGCCAACAGCCCAGCGATGATCCACAGAGCAATGTTCATGGGGCACTCCTCGCACGTCATACGGTGTCAGCAGTACGACGACGAGGGCCTCCGTACTGTGAGGCCGCGCGCCAACCTCACAATTCCGTGTGCTGTCTCGTCGAGTTGGTGAAGACAGCGACGAGGCACAGGGAGCCGGCGACACCATGACCACACAGTCCGAGCCAGAAGGCGGCCAGCTCGACCCGGGCCTGAGCGCGATCATCAGCGAGCGGCGCCGGCTGGTCAACCTCGCGTATCGGCTCCTCGGCTCCCTGGCGGAAGCCGAGGATGCCGTACAGGAAACGTACGCCCGCTGGTACGCCATGACTGCGCGGCAGCAGGACGCCATCGAGTCTCCCGCCGCCTGGCTGACGACGGTCGCCAGCCGCATCTGCCTCGACGTGCTTCGCTCGGCCCGGACCCGACGGGAGCGCTACGTGGGCGAGTGGCTCCCGGAGCCGCTGCCCGACCATACGGAGTGGATCAGCGGGCGGCCGGGCGGGGCCACGGCCGATCCGGCCGACCGGGTCACCCTCGACGAGTCGGTCAACATGGCCTTCCTCGTCGTGCTCGAGTCGATGACCCCGGCCGAGCGCGTCGCGTTCATCCTGCACGACGTCTTCCGGTACCCCTTCCCCGAAGTGGCCAGGATCGTGGGTCGAACGCCGGCGGCGTGCCGCCAGCTGGCCTCGTCGGCCCGCCGCCGCATCGCGGCGCCGCAGGTTCCCGCGACCCCCGTGGTCCAGCACGGCGCTGTCGTCATCAGGCACCTCAGGCAGGCATGGGAAGCCAAGGACGTCAACGCCCTCATCGGCCTGCTGGACCCCGACGCTACCGCAACCGCCGACGGCGGCGGCCTGGCAGCCGCCGCGCTCCATCCCGTGGAAGGCGGCGAGCAGGTCGCGCGCTACCTGGTCGACATCGCCGGCCGCGTAGCCGGCCTGACGATCCTGGAGCGTACGGTCAACGGTCAGCCAGGTCTGGTAGTTCAGCACGAGGGCGTCACCGCGGCGGTGCTGGCCTTCGACGTCGCAGGCGACCGGGTCAAGCGCATCTGGGTGGTGCGCAACCCCGAGAAGCTCCAGCTCTGGACGGCGTACTGACCGCGTCGCCGCGACCGACCCGGCGGGTGGTACCTGACCCCGCTCACAGGACGAACTGCCTCGCAGCGCAGGCCGTGGCGGAGTTCGGGCTCGATCAGCTGCGGGGACTGATCGAACTTGTCAGAACTATGCAGGCGGCGCCCCTTCGGCGTCCATGAGCGGCCTACGGCCCCACTCCGCCGCCGCGTATGCACGGTCGGGGGTGGGGCCGTCGTCCTGCCAGAAGGAACTTCCGCGGGCGGTCTTCGGTGTCCCGGGGTCGGTCGCGGGTCAAGCCGCCGGGGCCGCGGGGGTGTGTCGGATCTGCCTGCCCGCCAACGGCCTACTGAGGCCGGATGTTGTGGTTATGGGCGAACAAGTTGGCGGGGTCGTACTGACGCTTGACCGCCGCAAGCCGCTGGTAGGTCTCCGTTGGATAGATCGCCGCGACGTCCTCGTCGGTGGCGGTGGCGAGAAAGTTCGCGTAGGCGCCATTGACGTGCGGTGCGAGCCTCCGCCAAATCGCTTCCAGCACTGGACGAGTGGCCTCGACGACCGGCTCCGGGCCCGCCGTGGTGGTCACGAACATCAACTCCGCTTGGCGGTGCGTGTAGGCGGTGGCGTCGTCGGGGACTCGGGATACCGCACCGCCGACGCTGCGAACGGCGATGAACGGCGACCCCTCCGCTGCCCCGACCTCGGTAAGGATCTGCAGGACCTCGGATACCGATTCCTTCTCGACAAACGCGCTCCGGGTGAGGAACTCGATGCCCGGCGGCGGAGGCACGCCGTCCACGAGCGTGTCCGCATAAGGCCTCAGCGCGACGTCGTCGTCAATCAGCGTGCCGAGCCGGCGGATCGGGTCGATTGCGTGGGCCGCGAGCGCCGGGTCATCGCCGTCGAAGGCGACATAGATCTCCACCGGCGCTTCGGGTCCGCCGGCGAGCGGGTTGGCGAGGTTCGCGGTGGCGGTGAGCGCTTCGGGCGCGGTACGGAGGCAGTCCGCCCAACCCTGCAGCACGCTGCCCGCCTCCGACGCCGGAAAGGCAATCCTGCCGTAGAAGACGTCCGTCGTCGGATGTGCCACGAACTGGAAGGCGGTGACGATCCCGAAGTTGCCGCCGCCACCGCGAATCGCCCAGAACAGCTCCGGGTTCTCCTCCGCGCTTACGTGCACGAGCGCTCCGTTGGCAGTGACCACCTCCGCGGCGACCACGTTGTCCAGGGCCAGACCGTACTTCCTGACCTTCCAGCCGATGCCACCGGTCAATGTCAGCCCGCCGACACCGACGCTCTTGTTGTCGCCCGAGGAGATCGCCAGGCCATGCGGGGCGAGAGCGGCCGCGACCTGACCCCAAGTGGCGCCGCCGCCGATTCGCACGAGGTGACGTTCCTTGTCGATGAGCTCCACGCTTGTGAGCTTGCTGAGGTCGATCACGATGCCGCCGTCGTTGCTGCCGAAGCCCGGAAAGCTGTGGCCGCCACCTCGCACGGACAGCACAAGTCCTGCGCTGGCTGCGAACCTGACACCTACTTGCACGTCCCCGACGCTCTTGGGCCGCAGAACATAGGCCGGACTACCGGAAGCGAATACCGAGCGGCTCGCCGATTCGTACTCCGCTCCGCCCGGTTCGATGATGTCGCCGCCGAAGTCGCGGCGAAGCCTTTCAGCCGGTGAGCTCATGATGTTCCTTCCACGCTGGAGAATCTGATTCGTACGTGGGAGTGACGAGATGGCCCGGCAAAGATGTGAGCCCCGCCGACTGTGACCTGCGTCTCCCACCCGGACGCTTGTGGCCGCCATGGCGGTCAAGGAATGCGTCAAGGTAGTGGACCTGTGGCAGGTGCGACGGGATGTGGCAGCAGGTCAACGTCGAGTGCCCGCAGCGAAGCGAGGAACTGCGGCATGGGGCCGGAACTCGTCAGAACTTCAGGGTACGGAGACCGAGAAGCCGCACCCAACCACGCCGAAGGTGAGCCCCACCTCCCCGCTGGGGAGCCACCCATCGGTGGCCAGGTCGTAGGCAGCGGCCGCCCACACGTCGATGATGAGGGATATCGCGCGCGTCGCAGATGACCCGGTAGGCGGTGCCGGCAAGGTACCGCTTCAGGCAGCGGATGAATCCTGACTTGGGATAGTCCTTCATCGGTCCGCCGCCGCAGGTGGGCGCGGCGTCCTGACCAGCACCGCCCGCGTACACGGGGCCATCACAGCGGTCCGCCTGATGCGCGTAGGCGTTCCTCGAGCAGTGCGCACAGCTGTTCTAGCGTCCGCGCCGTACGCCGCAGTTCGTCCGCGCCGAGGACGTCCGCGGCGTGGCGTTCCGTGTCGGTGCGGTGGCGGCGTCCCCGTTTGACGAGTGCCTGACCTGCCGGGGTGAGGGCGACGCTGTTCTCGCGGCGGGAAGCGGAGGACGGCCAGGTACGCAGCCAACCGCGGTCTCGCGCGGTGGCGATGTGGCGGCTGACGGCCGCCTTCGTGAGCCCGAGGTGATCTGCGATGGCCTGCTGCGACATGCCCTCCGCACCAGCCAGCATGTCCAGGATCAGGAACATCGCCCGGCCCACACCTATTCGCTCGCCCAGCTGCTGGTCGGCGACACGGCGGCTGAGCAAGTCGGCCCGGTGCAGGTAGTGCAGGACCCGCTGGTACGAGCCCGGCTCGTCTGTTGACATGTTGACAGTTTACTTGTTGACGGCGAGGATCCTTCCGTGGGAACACCAGATTCCGAGCCGCAGGCGATCCTGCGGCGTTACCAGCAAGCCATGATCGACAAGTCTGCTGACGACCTGGCCGAGCTATACGCCGCCGACACGGTGCACGAGCTGCCGTTCCTGTTTCCGGGCATGCCGGACCGATTCGAGGGACGCGAACGTCTCCGCGCCGCGTACCGGGCCGCCTGGGCGGTTAGTGACGCGCAACCGCAGGAGGTGTGTGAGGTGGCCGTCCATTCCTGCGCGGACGGCGAGGTGCTGGTCGTCGAACAGGTCGTCCGCGGTGTCCTGCGGTCCACCGGTCAGCCGTTCGAGTTCCCGGGTGTGCTCGTGCTACGCGTGCGCGACGGCGAGATCGTCCACGCCCGGGACTACATGGATGGATTGGGCATAGCGCACGCCTTGGGACGCCTGCCGGTGGTGGTGAAAGCGCTGACGCAGCGGTGAACCGAGATCACGCGCCCCTCCGGAAGTGGCGAACTGCCAGATCGGGGTGAGCGTCCACGCGGTAACCGACACCGCCTCGTGTCCTCTGGATTGGCGGTTGTATCTGCCGACATCGTGGACGACCAGGCCATCGAGGAGACTGACCGCTTCCGAGGTGGCGCTCGAGTTGGGCGGCCGGAGCCGGCCCGGGTGTCGATGCTGTGCGTTCTGCACGACACCCAGGAAACCCGGATCACCGACATCCCGCACATCGCCAAGCGCTACCTCACCGCCGTACCCAACACCACCGTCACCGCCGACCAGGTCGCCACCTGCCCACCCGCAGTCGCCGACGTCATCACCGCCGCCGTTGCGGAATACGAAGCGGGTGAGACACCAGAAGCCGTGGTCGCTCGCGACGCTGACAAGCTGGAATGCCTCGTCCAAGCGGTTGAGCACCGCCATCAGGGCATCGACAACGTCCAGCGCTGGATTGACAGCTCACGAGCGGCGCTCAAGACCGCGAGCGCCCACCGCCTCGCCGACGCAGCCCTCAGCGGACAACCCCTCGCCTGGCTCACTCCCCCGCCGCCGGAGTAAGCCCTAGGCACTTGTCGTTGACCTCCCGCCGAGGCTCATGGCTCCAATCCGCAACGAGCAGGCCGCGCTAAGTGCCTGTACCTCGTGACCCGGTCCCTTGACACGACCGCGCCGGCAGAACCCGATGGACGATGCGCTGGAAACCCGCTTCGAACGCCTTCGCCATCACCTTCATCGACCGCTTCCCGGCCCGCTGAGACCTACTAACAAGATCGCCGGAAACACCGTTCGCGAGACAGCCCCGGACGCGACCGTAGGTAGCGCGGCTCGGACGATGGCGGTGGGGATCGCGGCGGGTTAGCTGATGGGGTTCATGGGCGGTTGCTGGTCAGGATGGCTGAGGGCGGTGGCTCGTGTAAGCCGCCGCCGTAGCTCGGCGGCGTGGTGGGAGTCGATCATCATGACGGCGGCGGTGGCGGCCGCCAGGATGGTCAGCGCCCACAGCGGCGGCAGTGGGCTGGTCACCGGCGCGAGGATCGCCACCAGCAGGATTCCGGTGGCCCGGACCCAGCGGATCTGGTGCCGGGTGCGCCACCAGAATGCCTGGTTGGCGAGGAGATAGACGAGCACTCCGGCGAAGAGGATGGCGTGCCCCAGCGGGGTACGCGCCGGTCCTGACGGGTCGCTGACCACGTCGAGGGTCTTCCGTATGCCGAAGGAAAGCAGCATCAGCCCGACGATCATGGGCAGGTGCAGGTAGGCGTATGCGTCGCGCGCCAGCGCGGCCCGCTGGTTGCCGGTCCGGTCTTGCATGACGCGCTCTCCGACGATGGCGTCCGTGTCGAAGTACGCCCACCACAGCGTGGCCAGCAGGACCATGCTGGTGGCGCTGGCGACGATCACCGACCAGGAAATCGCGCGGCCAAAGACGGCCACCCCCGCCGAAATGATCGACTCGCCCAGTGCGATGAGAATGATCAGGGCGTACCGGTCGGTCCAGTGTTTGGCCGAACTCACCTGCCAGAACCGCTGGACGACGAAGTAGCCCCCGGCGAGGTCGACGACGATGGCCGCCAGCCAGAGGCTCGCCGCGAGCGGGCTCAGCTCCTCCGGGGCATGCGGCCGCGAGGAAGCCAGCGCGGCGAACAACAACAGGACGAGCGCGGCCGCCGTCGGAACGCCCGCCCGCAGCATCCGGGCGTGTTGTGCCCGGTCCGGGCGGACGACCAGCCGGAGCGCGATCAGGTGCAGCACGCGCAGCGCGATGTAGCAGACCACGACGATCATCGGACCGGGCAGGCCGTCGGGTACAACGTCGAACGCCTGTGGGATAGCGATGCCGATCGTTAGGGTCAGCGCCACGATCAGCAGGACACTCAACCGGACGGGGATGGACTCGCTTCGAAGGACGTTCCCTACCTGGGTGTAGAGGGACCAGGCGACCCACAGCAGGCTGAGCACGGCCAGGGCCTGGGCGACCCCGACCCCGGTGGGGTGCCGGGTCATCAACACGGTGACCTGGATGAACGTGTAGACGACCACCAGATCGAGGAAGAGTTCCTTTGGTGTGACCCCGGTGGTGGCGGCATGGATCGCCGCCTCCGCCGCCTGCCTGTGCAGCAAGTGATGCCGCCGGCGGAAGACGGTGAGGTCGGCCAGGACCATACTGGTGAGAACGGCGGCGAGCAGCCCCACCGCGCCCACTGGCGGCAGGCGGACCGCGACCGGAGCCAAGGTGGTCACCAGGACGATCCCCAGCAACGGGCTACGACCCAGCAGGCGGATGGTGCGGTGCTCGAGGGCCACCAGCCCGAGCAGGTAGACCAGGACACCTCCGTAGAGGACGAGTGTGCTCAGCTGGTCCCACCGGTACGCGGTGGCGGGTTCGACCGAACTCAAGGCGCGTTTGAGCCCCAGCGCGATGAGGACGAGACCGATGATCATGACGACGTGCAGGACGCTATATGCGTCCCGGCCGAGTCGTGACCTGGTGGCTGCCGGCCACCGCTGCAGCGCCTGCTCGGCGGCGAATCCGGCGATGTCGAAGTAGCGCCACCAGAGTACTGCCACGACGACGAGGCTCAGGGCGGAGCCCCCGATCACCGACCAGGTGATCGGTGGGTCACCGATGAGGCCACGGGCAGTGCCGATCGAGATGATCGTCTCGCCCAACGCTATGAGCACGACCAGCCGGTGCCGCTCGGCCCAGTGCGGGACGGACACGATCCGCCAGTTGTCCGCGCCGAGCGCCCGCACGCCGATGAAATCGACGACGGTGGCGGCGAAGAACAGGGCCAGTTGGACGGACCCACCGTCGACGCCCGCGGGCAGGTGGCGAGGGAGTAGCGCACCGCACAGCAGCAGGACCGCGGCGCCGGAGAACGGCAACCATGCGCGTAGAAGGGGTCCTCGGGTCCCACCCGAAACGGTGTACGTCAACATCAGTAGCGCGCCGAGCTGGGCCAGCAGGAAGGCGACGACGAAGATCAACGGCCCGAACAAGCCACCTGGCCGATCGGTGAAGGTCACCGGCGCGGCGATCCCGGTCACCAGGATGGTCGCGGCCACCCCGAAGATGAGCGGCCGCATGATTCCCTTGTCCAACCTGACGAGGTTGCCGAGCACGGTGTACGAGCTCCAGGCCCGCCACAGCAACAGGACCACCAGAACGCCCTGGAACAGGCCCTCGATCCGGAAGTTCTCCGTCACGAGGTCCGTCACGCTCAGGAACGCGTACACGAACACCAGGTCGAGGAACAGCTCCAACCGGGTCACCCCGGGGCCCCCGGGGGACAGTTGAATGCCCCCGAGGAATCGCGCAGGGCGCTCACCGGAATGCCGCGCCAACCGGCTCCTGGTCACCTCCCCACTCTGCCAAGCGGTGGGCGGACGGAGGCCGAATTCAGCCAGCCCGCACGCAGCTCGCTGGGGATCACCGTCCGTCATACAGACCTTCACATATGCGACCGCCGACCGTGGCCGCCTTCCCCAGGCCGTTCGTCATGTCGGTCGAGGGTGAGCACAAGTGGCCGGCGCATGCCAGGCGGCAGATGCTGCCAGGTCGGCCGCGATCGACCGGGCTCGGCCCGGCAGCCCCCGCCACGCAACCCTGCCAGCAGCGTCCCCTGCAGGCGCCACCACACGCCCTGCTCCTGTCAGTGGGCCACCGGTTCGTAGCACGAACAAGATTCCTGCCAGGGCTGCCCCGTCATCACGCGCGGGTCGTCGGGGACAGCGGGACCGGCGAGCAATGCCTGCACGAGCGTTCCCACGGCGAATCGTTCCTCGACCTGGCTACCCACCGGTTCGGGTCGCGTGGACTGTACCTGCTCGACGAGCCGGAGGCGGCGCTGTCGGTGCACGGCTGCCTGGCGATGCTCACCCGGATCCGCGACCTCGCTGAGACCGGTTCGCAGTTCGTCGTGGCCACCCATTCACCGATCCTGCTGGCCGTACCGCACGCGCGGATCCTGCAGATCGACGTCACCGGCACCATCAGCGAGGTCAGCTACGACGAGGCGCAGCCGGTGGTGTTGACCCGCTCGTTCCTGGCCGACCCGCAGCGGTACCTGCACTACCTGTTAGGCGACGACCGTTGACCCGCACCGCCGGACCCGAACATGCAGGCGCCGCCCGGCCCGCGGCAGGTCCCGAAAGGGTGGGCATAGAGCCGGCCGGCTCCCTCGAACGTCCCGCGTTCGAGGTGCGCGGCCTCCCGCGCCTTCTGCGGGTGGAGCCCGGCGAGCGACGGAGAGCCTCCGAGTGGTTGCCCTCCGGTGCAGGCGAGCTATTCGGCGTCGTCGCTGTCGGTCACCCGAGGTGGCCGTGCTCGGCGATCCACTCCTCAACGTCGGCGCGCAGCCAAACCGTGATTCCATGCAGGCGTTGGAACGGCTCCGGGAAGAGGCTGGTCAAGCGGCTTGGCTTGCAGCCGGTATCGCTGCTGCACTGCTTCATCGATGTTGACGGCGAGCCGCTGGTCGACCGGTTGGTCGGGCTGTGCCGTGAGGCACAGCGGGTACGGCGCGACATCTGGTTCCACGGCGTCGCTCCCCAGCCGGTATCGCGGGCGGGACGACCGACCCACGTCCGCGACGGAGCAGCAACCGCCGCCATGCGGCGTTGACGGCATCCCTGGTGACGCCCGCCAGAACACGCACGAATTTGGGCAAGTCGGGCATCAGCAGGGCTGCTGATCGACCGCGCGACTCGTGGCATGACAGCACCGCGAGGCGTGCGACAAGTACCAGCGGGCAGCCTGACACCGATCAACGAAGCCGCAGATCATGCCCCGCACGTCGCGCTCTGGCACGGCACTCGGTCAATGGCCCTTGACGGTGCCATAAGTTAAATGTGTAAATAATTCGACACTTGAATGAAGTCCCGAATCCTCGCGCCGCGCGCGGAACGTTCCCGGATCGGGGCGCAGCCATGCAACGAAGGGATCACGAGGTGTCACGAAGAGGGCTAGGCGTCGGGCTGGTCACTGCACTGTCCCTACTCGTGCTTTGTCCGGCCGAAACGTCCGCCGCAGCAAGCGCGCCGGCGGGGGTTTCCGTGTTTCTCACCGACCTCGGCACCAAGACCTACCTGTCGCGCCAATCCACCGTGTCGTGGCATGGCGGGCAGGCCCCGCAGGGACCGACAATCACCGTCGACAGCCAGCGGCGGTATCAGGAGATCACCGGCTTCGGGGCGTCGTTCACCGACTCCTCCGCCTGGCTCGTCGGCACCCGCCTCGACAGCGCGCAGCGCGACGCGGTGATGCGCGACCTATTCAGCCGCCAGGGCATCGGCTTGAGCTTCCTGCGCCAGCCGATGGGCTCCAGTGACTTCGCGGTGAACGGGAACTACTCGTACGACGACATGCCGGCCGGCCAGACCGATCCGACACTCGCCCATTTCTCCATCGACCACGACCGGGCATACATCATCCCGGTGCTCAAGCAAGCCCGTCAGCTCAACCCGGAGCTGACCGTGATGGCGTCGCCGTGGAGCCCGCCAGGCTGGATGAAGACCAGCGACTCGATGATCGGCGGGACGCTCAAGCCGGACGCCTACCAGCCGCTGGCCGACTACTTCACGAAGTTCCTCGAAGGCTACGCGGAGGCAGGGGTTCCCGTCCGCTACATCACCCCGCAGAACGAGCCGCTCTACGTACCCTCCGGATATCCGGGTATGTCGCTCAGCGCCGAGCAGCAGAACAACCTGATCAAGAACTACCTCGGCCCGGCACTACGCGACCGCGAACTGCAGACCGGGATCCTTGGTTACGACCACAACTGGGATGTCGTCAGCTATCCGGAAACCATGTACGCCGACCCGGCCGCGACTGGGTTCGTCGCCGGCACGGCGTGGCACTGCTACGGCGGTGACGTGCGGGCCCAGGCTGTGTCGCACAACAACTACCCCAACAAGCCGGCGTGGCACACGGAGTGTTCGGGCGGCACGTGGGAGGGCAACGAGCAGGCCGCTTTCGCCGCGGCGCTGGGCCTGGTCATCAACAGCACCCGTGACTGGGCAAAGGGTGTCATCCGCTGGAACATCGCCCTGGATCAGAACAACGGACCGACCAACGGCGGCTGCCCGACCTGCCGCGGCGTCGTGACGG
>NZ_JAEVHJ010000071.1:0-25040 GCF_016802855.1 Micromonospora sp. ATA51
GAGCGCGGGATCGCCACCGTGCTGGTCGGCCACGTCACCAAGGACGGCCAGGTCGCCGGTCCCCGGGTGCTCGAGCACCTGGTCGACGTGGTGCTGCACTTCGAGGGCGACAAGCACTCCTCGCTGCGGATGGTCCGCGGCGTCAAGAACCGGTTCGGGGCCGCCGACGAGGTGGGCTGCTTCGAGATGCACGAGGGCGGCATCAGCAGCCTGGCCGACCCGTCCGGTCTCTTCCTCACCCGCTACTCCGAGCCGGTGCCGGGCACCTGCGTCACGGTGGCGATGGAGGGGCGGCGGGCCCTGGTGACCGAGGTGCAGGCGCTGATCGGCGCGACCGTGGCCGGCTCCCCCCGGCGTACGGTGTCCGGGCTGGACGGGGCCCGGCTTGCGATGGTGCTGGCCGTGCTCCAGCGGCGTACCGAGCGGCTGACCCTGCACGACCGGGAGGTCTTCGCCGCGACGGTCGGCGGCATCCGGGTGGTGGAGCCGGCGGCCGACCTGGCGGTCGCCCTCGCGGTGGCGTCCGGCGGTCTCAACCTCGCGATCGCCCCGCATCTGGTGGCCATCGGCGAGGTCGGCCTCACCGGCGAGGTGCGCCGGGTCGGGGCGGTCCCCCGCCGACTCGCCGAGGCGGCCCGGCTCGGGTTCCGGCTGGCCCTGGTGCCGCCCGGCTGCGGCCCCGGCAGCAGCGGGACGGCCCCGGAGAACATGCGCGTGATCGAGGTCACCGATGTTCGGGCGGCGCTCCAGGCTGCCGCCCGGGCATCGGCGGAATGACCCAGGGTGACCGCGCGAGGGGACCGGCTGGGCGATATCGGACAGCTCACCGACCCGTCAGCGGCGGCGGAAGCCGGACATCGTGACACATCACAGTAACCACGAGAGCACCCATTGCACCGCAGTCCGTAGACTGTGCCCGTGCCGATCGACCGCGATGCCACCAAGCCCGCCGCCGCGGCGACGCCGCACGCCCGCACCGGCGCGGTGGGCTCGCCCGCCCGTCCGATCAGTGTCAGCGTGACCGGGAGCGTCGGCGGGGCCGGCGGCGACCCGCTGCGGGCAAATCTCGCTCTCATGGCGCCGGGCACCGCGCTTCGCGACGGGCTCGAGCGGATCCTGCGCGGCCGTACGGGCGCGCTCATCGTCCTCGGCTACGACAAGGTGGTCGACCAGATCTGCACCGGCGGCTTCCCGATGGACGTGGAGTTCTCCGCCACCCGGGTGCGCGAGCTGTGCAAGATGGACGGCGCGGTGGTGCTGTCCAGCGACGGCAGCCGGATCGTCCAGGCGGGCGTGCACCTGATGCCCGACCCGTCCATCCCGACGGAGGAGTCCGGCACCCGGCACCGCACCGCCGAGCGGGTGGCCCGGCAGACCGGCTACCCGGTCATCTCGGTCAGCCAGTCGATGCGGATCATCAGCCTCTACGTGAACGGCCAGCGACACGTGCTGGACGACTCGGCGGCGATCCTCTCCCGCGCCAACCAGGCCCTGGCCACCCTCGAGCGCTACAAGCTGCGCCTCGACGAGGTCTCCGGCACCCTCTCCGCCCTGGAGATCGAGGACCTGGTCACGGTCCGGGACGCGGTGGCGGTGGTGCAGCGGCTGGAGATGGTCCGCCGGATCGCCGACGAGATCGCCGGTTACGTCGTCGAGCTGGGCACCGACGGCCGGCTGCTCGCCCTCCAGCTCGACGAGCTGATGGCCGGCGTGGACGCCGACCGCACCCTGGTCATCCGGGACTACCTGCCGGTGGGCCGCAAGTCGCGGACCCTCGACGAGGCCCTGGTCGAGCTGGACCTGCTCGGCGCCACCGAGCTGATCGACCTGGTGGCGGTCGCCAAGGCGATCGGCTACCCGTCCGCGTCCGACGCGCTCGACGCGGCGGTCAGCCCGCGCGGCTTCCGGCTGCTGGCCAAGGTGCCCCGGCTCCCGGTCGCGGTGGTCGACCGGCTGGTGGTGCACTTCGGCAGCCTCCAGCGGCTGCTCGGCGCGACGTGGAGGACCTCCAGGCGGTCGAGGGGGTGGGCGACGCCCGCGCCCGGGGCGTCCGCGAGGGCCTCTCCCGGCTCGCCGAGGCGTCCATCCTGGAGCGGTACGTCTGAGCCGGCCGGTCCGGCCGCCCCTCAGCCGGTGATGGTCAGCTTGACCGGCTCGCTGAGCTTGGTGCCCACCCGGGCGAAGACCTGGTACGAGCCGATCGGCGCGTAGTCGCCGTTGGCGAGGCCGTTGGCGCAGCGATTGGCCTCCCGGCCGTTCCAGCCCAGCTCGTAGAGGCGCTCGAAGCCGGGGGTGAACGACTGCACGTCGGAACCCTTGCCGGTGCCGCAGGTGTCCGAGGACCAGATCTTCTCCGCGCCGGACTTGATGAACAGCTCCTGGAGGTCCGCCCCAACGTTCCGGCTGCAGGTACGCTGCGACTTGTTCTTGATCTTCAGCTGGAGGTTCACCACCGTGCCCCGCTGCGCGGTCGCCGGCTGGGCCACCGAGGTCACCAGGATCTCCGCGTCGGTGCAGGTCCCGTCGTCGACCACCGGGGCCGCCGGCGCGGCCGGGGCGTCGACCGTGCCGCCACCCGCCGGGCCGCCCGAGGATCCGCCGCCGGAATCATCCGGTGCGGCGGACGGATCGTCCGTCTGCGGAGTCAGCACCGGTCCGGACGGCTGCGAGTTCGCCGACGGTGCGGAACTCGCCGGCGAGGACGCGGACCTCGGTGTCGCGCCGGTGTTGGGCTCCGGGCCGTTGCAGGAGTAGAGCAGAACAATCAGGAAGAGAAGCCCCGCTCCGAGTACGACAACGCGACGCCGCCAGTAAACAGCGGGTGGCAGGGGGCCGACCGTCATGCGCATGATGCGTTCACCGTAGCGGCGTACCGCACGGGGCGGGGGTGCGACGCGCCGGGGCGGGATCCGGCGCCCTGACCGACGTTCCACAATCGGCGGCCCCGCCGGCCGGGCCGGTCACCGAACGGCGCGGCACCCCCGCAGAACGTCAGAGGTAGACCTTGCGCTGGTAGATGGCGTGCGCGCCGGCGACCCGGTCGAGGAAGAGCAGCCCCGCGCAGTGATCGATCTCGTGCTGGAGCGCCCGCGCCTCGAAGCCGTCGGTGACCAGCCGCACCGGCTTGCCCGTACCGGGCAGGACGCCCTCGACCACCAGCCGGCTGGCCCGCTTCACGTCACCGGTCAGGTCCGGCACCGACATGCAGCCCTCCCGCCCGGCCTTCCACCGGCTGGCCTCCACCACCCGGGCGTTGCACAGCACGAAGGTCCTGTGCACGGTGACCGCCTTCGGGTGGCCGGCGACGTCCACCGCGAACACCTGCGCGCTCACCCCCACCTGCGGCGCGGCGAGGCCGACGCAGCCCGGCGAGACGCGCATGGTGGCAACCAGGTCGGCGGCGAGGCGGACCACCTCGTCCGAGGTCGGGTCCACCTCCGGCCCCGGCCGGCTGAGCACCGGGTCGGGGGCGGAGACCACCGGGAGTACCTCGCCCGGCACGGCGAGCACCTCCGGGGTCCAGTCGTCGAGGCCGACGTACTCCGCCGTCACAGCAGGTCCGTGTCCGCCGGGCGGAGGCTGACCCCGACGCCCAGCTCCGCGGCCGTACGCGCGAGCCGGCCGGCCACCTCGTCGGAGCTGCCCGACGGCAGTTCCACCTCGGCGACCACCACGTAGAGCGAGCCGGTCAGCCGGGTGCTCAGGTCGGTGACGTTGCCACCGGCGTCGGCCAGCACCCGGGTCATCGCCGCGACGATGCCCATCCGGTCGGCACCGTGCACCGCCAGCACGTACGGCTCGCCTGCCGCCGTGGTCTCGCCGTCGGGGGTGACCGCGCGCACGGTGGCCAGCAGCTGGCCGTCGGCGGCGAGCGGGGCCAGCGCGGCCTCGACATCGGCGGCGGCCGGTCCCACGCAGATCAGCGTCATCGCGAAGTGTCCCCGCAACCGGGTCATCGTGGAGTCGGTGAGGTTCGCGCCGAGCCGGGCGAGCGCCTCGGCGACGTCGGCCACGATGCCCGGCCGGTCCCGGCCGATGACGGTGATCGCGAGCTCGTTCATCCGGACATTCTGCCCCGCCCGCCCGGGGCCGTCCGCGCGCCCCGGCCCGGCCGCCCATCCTGCGGGAATCCGGCCCGTGACATCATCGGCAGCGCGATGTCTGAGCCCACTTTCGCCACCCTGGTCAGCCGGTGGTACGAGGAGAACGCCCGCGACCTGCCGTGGCGCAAGCCCGGCACCAGCGCGTGGGCCATCCTGGTCAGCGAGGTCATGCTCCAGCAGACGCCGGTGGTCCGGGTGCTGCCCGCCTGGGAGGCGTGGCTGGCCCGCTGGCCGGTGCCGGCCGCCCTAGCGGCGGACAGCCCGGCCGAGGCGATCCGGATGTGGGGGCGGCTCGGCTACCCCCGCCGGGCGGTGCGGCTGCGCGACTGCGCGGTGGCGATCGTGGAGCGGCACGGCGGCGAGGTGCCGGACCGGCTGGACCAGCTGCTCGCGCTGCCCGGCGTCGGGACGTACACGGCCCGGGCGGTCGCGGCGTTCGCGCACGGGCAACGGCACCCCGTGGTGGACACGAACGTCCGCCGGGTGGTCTGCCGGGCCGTCGCCGGGGAACCGGACGCCGGTCCGGCCACCCGCCCGGCCGACCTGGTCGCCACCGAGGAGCTGCTGCCCGTCGAGCCGGCCGCCGCGGCGCTGGCCAGCGCCGCGTTCATGGAGCTGGGCGCCGTGGTCTGCACCGCCCGCTCGCCCCGGTGCGCGGTGTGCCCGGTGGAAGCGGTCTGCGCCTGGCGGCCTCCGGCCAGGTCGCGCCCGCCGGCCCGAGCCGCCGCCCTCAGCGGTACGCGGGCACCGATCGCCAGGTCCGCGGCCTGCTCCTGGCGGTGCTGCGGGAGGCCACCGGACCGGTGCCGCGGCAGCGCCTCGACCAGGTCTGGACCGACGACATGCAGCGGTCCCGGGCGCTCGCCGGGCTGGTCACCGACGGCCTGGTCGAGCCGGTCGGCGAGGACGCCTTCCGCCTGCTGGGCGACGGCGCACCGGCCCCACTTCCCCACCCCTGAACGGTGCCGCGGCCGTTCCTCCAGCGATGGCCGCGTGGCTTCATGTCACCGACATGACGCCCCGGGCCACGAGGTCCCGCGCGCCCGCTCGGGACAAGCACACCACCCCACAAGCGATATGCCTGAGAGTCATATTTAGAGGCCGCGCAAATAGGTCAGTGAGGATTGGGCGGGTAGGAGACGGGCACAGACATCAGTGATCATGAAGGTTCCTACGCCTAGTGATCACTGGGAGTTCTGACCCTCGCCGCCACGGCCGTCGCGCGTGCGATCAGTGGGGATAATGTACGGCGAGCGTGCCGGCACGGCCTGTACGAGTGCATCAGTGACAGTTTCACCGCCGCCGGGATGCTCTGCCGGGCCGCCAGCGCCGCCACGGAACGCCAGGCCTGGGCGCCGCTGTCAGGCCGACGTGGTGATGAACTCGTCGGTGATCCAGTGCGCGACGCCGTCGGGGTAGGGCGCCGGCAGCCCGAGCACGATGTGCCCGAAGCCGGCGTCGATCGCCTTGCCGATGGCATCCCTTGTGATGCCCGGCTGGTTGTAGGAGACGGGCAGGTTGATCGAGCGGGTGATCGACGCGGGGTCGCGACCGACCTCGGCGCAGTAGCGCTCCAGCAGGGCGGTGCGGCTAACGGCGTCGTCGAGATCGCCGCTGGGGTTGTTCCATACGTCCGCGTGTTCGGCGACCACCCGCAGAGTCGCGGCGGAGCGGCCACCGATGATGATCGGCGGGTGAGGGCGCTGCACGGGCTTGGGGCTGCCGAACGCTCCGGTGAGGTTGACGTACGTGCCGTGGAAGTCGAACGGCTCGTTCTCGGTCCATAGCCGCCGGATGACCGTGAGCGCCTCGGCGAGGCTGCCCACGGCGTCGGCAGTGTCGGCGAAGGGCAGGCCGTGCGCCGCGTACTCACGCGCTGCGAGTGGGTGACCGGGCCGCGAACCAACGCCGATGCCGAAATCGAGGCGCCCGCCGGAGACGATGTCGACGGTCGTGGCGATCTTGGCCAGCATCGCGGGTGGTCGGAAGCGGTTGCTGGTCACCAGCACGCCAAGGCGTAGCCGCTCGGTCTGAGCGGCGAGGGCGGAGAACAGGGTCCAGCCTTCGTACGTCGGTCCGCTCAGGTCGCCTACGATCGGCATGAGGTGGTCGAATAGCCACGCGTGCTCGATGTCGGCAATGGCGTCCGCTTCGCGCCAGACCCGCAGGATGTCGTGGTAGCCGACCTGCATCGGGGCGGTCATGATCCCGAAGCTGGGCCGGGGTGTGAGTGGCATGGGTCCGATCGTCCTTTCGACGTGAGCCTGGGAAGGCATGGCCTTGCGGCGTGTCAGGCGGCAGGGGGACGCGCAAGCCGCCGCGCGTCTGCCGCCTGGTCACTGACGTGCCAAGTAATCAGCGGCGGCGCAGCGCCGGGTCGAGCAGGGCGGGCGGGGTGTCGTTCTTCTCGTGGGCGGCGAGGTCGACGCCGGGAGCCACGATCGCGTCGATCGCGTCCAGCACGTCGGTGGAGAGAACGGTGTCCGCGGCGGCGAGCTGCGAGCGGAGGTGGTCCATCGTGCGGGGGCCGATGATCGCGCTGGTCACGCCCGGGTGCGCGGTGACGAAGCCGAGCGCGAGCTGGATCATGCTGAGGCCGGCTTCGTCGGCAACCTTGGCGAGCTGCTCGACGGCGTCGAGTTTGGCGCGGTTGGCGGGGATGCTGATGTCGTAGCGCTGCTGCATGAAGCCCGAGCGGTTCGTGCTGATCTCCTGGCCGGCACGGATCGCGCCGGACAGCCAGCCCGATGCCAGCGGGCTCCAGGCGAGCACGCCCATGCCGTACTCCTGTGTCACGGGCAGCACGTGGGTCTCGATGCCACGCTGCAGGATCGAGTAGCTCGGCTGCTCGGTCACGTAACGGCTCAGGTGCCCCTCCCGGGCGGCCCACTGCGCCTGGACGATGCGGTAGGCCGGGAAGGTCGAGGAGCCGAAGTAGCGGATCTTTCCGGCGCGCTGCAGGTCCGTCAGCGCCGACAGCGTCTCCTCGTCGCTGCTCGTCGGGTCCCACCGGTGCATCTGGTAAAGGTCGACGTGGTCGACGCCGAGGCGGCGCAGGCTGTTGTCCAGCGCGGTGACCAGCCAGCGGCGCGAACCGCCCCGGTGGTTGCGCTCGTCGCCCATCGGCAGGGTCGCCTTGGTGGCCAGCACGACATCGCCGCGGCGGCCGGCGATGGCCTTGCCGACCATCTCCTCGGACTGGCCGCCGCTGTAGACGTCGGCGGTGTCGATGAGGTTGATCCCCGCATCGAGCGCCGCGTCAACGATGGCGGTGGCTTCCTCCTGGGTGGTGTTGCCGATCTTGCCGAAGTTCATTGCGCCGAGCACGAGGGTGCTGACCTGCACACCCGTGCGGCCCAAGGTGCGGTACTGCATGACTGTTCCTCCTGGAAACCGTGCAGCGTTGCATCGTTTGGTGGTGGCGCGCCTGATCAGTATGCTGAACAAGCGGAGCAGTGTTCCGATAACCAAGATACGGAACGGCGTTCCGGATGCCAAGCGGTGTGATGGAGGTAACGGGGCCTTGGCCGACATCGACAGCGGCTCGGAGCGACCGGCCTCGCGCAAGCGGGCCGACGCGCGGCGCAACGAGAAGACCCTGCTGGACGCTGCCGCTGCGGCGTTCGTCGCCTCCGGCGTCGACGTGCCTGTGCGCGACATCGCCGCCAGGGCGGGCGTCGGCGTGGGCACGATCTACCGCCACTTCCCGACGCGAGCCGACCTCATCGTCGCCGTCTACCGGCACCAGATCGAGGCGTGCGCCGAGGCGGGTCCGGCCTTGCTGGCCGACAGCAGCACACCGCACACCGCCCTGGTGCAGTGGATCAACCTGTTCGTCGACTTCCTGATCACCAAACACGGCCTCGCCGCGGCGCTACAGTCTGACGACGCCGCCTTCCGGACCCTGCACGCCTACTTCCTCGACCGCCTCGTCCCGGTGTGCGACCAGCTGCTCGACGCCGCCGTCGCAGCGGGCGAGATCCGTCCCGACATGGACGCCTACGGACTGCTGCGCGGCGTCGGTAATCTCTGCATCGGCGCGGGCAGCGACCCCCGTTACGACGCGCGCCGCCTGGTCGAGCTCCTCATCGCTGGACTTCGCCTCCGCTGAGGCGAAGTCAGCAGCGAGTTCATCCCGAGGCGCCGTAGTACCAGACCGACACGACATCGCTGCCGTCTACGGGCGATAAGCGCCCGCGCAGAATGGCGAGGCGGGGCGGGCGTGTCTGAACGAGTGCAGGCACAGGATCCATGATCATGAAGGTGCTTACGCCTCGTGATCACCGGGAGATCCTGTGCCTGCCATCCCAGCATGGCTGATCGAGCCACTGTGGGTCCAGTTCACCGCGCTGCTACCTGATCGGCCGACGTGCGCCCCGACGCATCCGTTGGGCTGTCACCGCAGGCGGATCGATGACCGGATCGTGTTCGACAAGCTGATTCAGGTGCTGCAGTTCGGCTGCGCCTACGACGCCTACGACGCCTACGACCGGCTCGTCGGCTTGGTCCTGGACGACATCGCCGTGGACGGCTGCATCACCAAGGCCCCCGGCGGAGGTGACTGCGCCGGGGGCCTTGGTCGACCGGGGCAAGCAGGGAATGAAACGCTCATCGATGGTCGACGGTTACGGCATTCCCCTCGGCCGGGTCCTGGCCGGCGCGAACCGACACGACTCACCGCTGCCGGCCCCACCCTCGACCGGCTCGACGACCTGGGCCCACTCCCCGAGACCATCACGGTGCACCTCGACGCCGGATACGACTCGGCGGTCACTCGATGCTGCTGGCCGAACGCGGCCTGACCGGCAAGATCGCCCACAGGCGACAAGGCGCCCATCCCAACGGTGGCACGCGAACGGACGAACATCTGGCACAACGCGTTCAACCGACTGCAACGCTGCTACGAACGAACCGAACAGGTCATCGACGCGTTCTTCGACCTCGCCGACGCGATCATGACCGTCCGTAGCCTGATCGGCGAGCGTGGACCACCTACCGGTGGGACAACCGCCCCACCCGCCGCCGATGATCACCACCAATCTGCGCGACCTCTTATGCCTCTCAGGCATATCGCTCTCCGGCCATATGTCGGGTCCGCGCGGCACGCCGAGGCCACCCCGTCGCGAGGTTGAGCTGATCAAGCCCGAACGGATCGGCGGCGACCGGCGCGCCAGGTGCGGGCGGGTGGGGATGCGGAAAGGCGACGGCCCCGGTGGCTTTCGCCAACCGGGGCGTCGCCCTGTCAGGTGTCGCTTACTCGTCCGCGCCCGCGGTGGCGGCGCCACCGAGATCGGCCGGGACGGCGTCCGGAACCTCCACCGGCTTGTCCGCGCCTCGGAAGACGAGCTTGGACTTGTCGATGTTCTCCGGGTCGCCCTCGCAGTCCACCACCACGATCTGACCCGGGGTCAGCTCGTTGAAGAGGATCCGCTCGGAGAGGTTGTCCTCGATGTCGCGCTGGATCGTGCGACGCAGCGGCCGCGCGCCCAGCACCGGGTCGAAGCCCTTCTTCGCCAGGTACTTCTTGGCGTTGTCGGTCAGCTCCAGGCCCATGTCCTTGTTGCGCAGCTGCGTCTCGATCCGCTGGATCATGATGTCCACGATCGAGAGGATCTCGTTCTCGCGCAGCTGGTGGAAGACGATGGTGTCGTCGATCCGGTTGAGGAACTCGGGCCGGAAGTGCTGCTTGAGCTCGTCGTTGACCTTCTGCTTCATCCGGTCGTAGTTCGACTCGGAGTCCTCAGAGGCCTGGAAGCCCAGCGAGACCGCCTTGGCGACGTCCCGGGTGCCGAGGTTGGTGGTCAGGATGATGACCGTGTTCTTGAAGTCCACGATCCGACCCTGACCGTCGGTCAGCCGCCCGTCCTCCAGGATCTGGAGGAGCGTGTTGAACACGTCCGGGTGAGCCTTCTCGATCTCGTCGAAGAGGACCACCGAGAACGGCCGACGCCGCACCTTCTCGGTCAGCTGCCCGCCCTCGTCGTAGCCGACGTAGCCGGGAGGGGCACCCACCAGCCGGGACACCGTGTACCGGTCGTGGAACTCGGACATGTCCAGCTGGATGAGGGCGTCCTCGCTGCCGAAGAGGAACTCGGCGAGCGCCTTGGACAGCTCGGTCTTACCCACGCCGGACGGACCGGCGAAGATGAACGAGCCCGACGGGCGCTTCGGGTCCTTCAGGCCGGCCCGGGTACGCCGGATCGCCTTCGAGACCGCCTTGACCGCGTCCTCCTGGCCGATGACGCGCTTGTGCAGCTCGTCCTCCATGCGCAGCAGGCGCGAG
Organism: Micromonospora sp. ATA51; assembly: GCF_016802855.1. NCBI lineage: Bacteria > Bacillati > Actinomycetota > Actinomycetes > Micromonosporales > Micromonosporaceae > Micromonospora > Micromonospora sp. ATA51. The sequence goes on from NZ_JAEVHJ010000071.1 coordinate 10,387, forward strand.
GTCTCCTCCTCGGTCAGCTTGTAAACCGGGATGCCGGTCCAGTTGCCGAGCACCTCGGCGATCTGCTCGTCGTCAACCTCGCTGACGACGTCCAGGTCACCGGCCTTCCACTCCTTCTCCCGCTGGGCCTTCTGGCCGAGCAGCTGCTTCTCCTTGTCGCGGAGCTGCGCCGCCCGCTCGAAGTCCTGCGCGTCGATCGCGGACTCCTTGTCGCGGCGGACCTGGGCGATCCGCTCGTCGAAGTCGCGCAGGTCTGGCGGCGCGGTCATCCGGCGGATGCGCATCCGGGCCCCGGCCTCGTCGATCAGGTCGATCGCCTTGTCCGGCAGGAAGCGGTCGGAGATGTACCGGTCGGCGAGCGTCGCCGCCGCCACCAGCGCGGCGTCGGTGATGCTCACCCGGTGGTGCGCCTCGTAGCGGTCGCGCAGGCCCTTGAGGATCTCGATGGTGTGAGCCAGCGACGGCTCGCCCACCTGGATCGGCTGGAAGCGGCGCTCGAGAGCGGCGTCCTTCTCCAGGTGCTTGCGGTACTCGTCGAGCGTGGTGGCACCGATGGTCTGGAGCTCGCCACGGGCCAGCATCGGCTTGAGGATGCTCGCCGCGTCGATCGCGCCCTCGGCGGCACCCGCACCCACCAGGGTGTGGATCTCGTCGATGAACAGGATGATGTCGCCCCGCGTGCGGATCTCCTTGAGCACCTTCTTCAGGCGCTCCTCGAAGTCACCGCGGTAGCGGGAACCGGCGACCAGCGCACCGAGGTCGAGCGTGTAGAGCTGCTTGTCCTTGAGGGTCTCGGGCACCTCGCCCTTGATGATCTTCTGGGACAGCCCCTCCACCACGGCGGTCTTACCGACGCCGGGCTCACCGATCAGGACCGGGTTGTTCTTGGTACGGCGGGAGAGCACCTGCATGACCCGCTCGATTTCCTTCTCGCGCCCGATGACCGGGTCGAGCTTGCCCTCGCGGGCGGCCTGGGTCAGGTTGCGGCCGAACTGGTCCAGCACGAGGCTGGTCGACGGCGCGGCCTCGCCCGGCGCGGCGCCCGCCGCGGCCGGCTCCTTGCCCTGGTAGCCCGAGAGCAGCTGGATCACCTGCTGGCGGACCCGGTTGAGGTCGGCGCCGAGCTTGACCAGCACCTGGGCGGCGACGCCCTCACCCTCGCGGATCAGGCCGAGCAGGATGTGCTCCGTGCCGATGTAGTTGTGGCCGAGCTGCAGCGCCTCGCGCAGCGACAGCTCCAGCACCTTCTTGGCCCGCGGCGTGAACGGGATGTGCCCGCTCGGCGCCTGCTGGCCCTGGCCGATGATCTCCTCGACCTGCTGGCGGACGCCCTCGAGGGAGATGCCGAGGCTCTCCAGGGCCTTTGCCGCGACGCCTTCACCCTCGTGGATGAGGCCCAGCAGGATGTGCTCCGTACCGATGTAGTTGTGGTTGAGCATCCGGGCCTCTTCTTGGGCCAGGACGACAACCCGTCGCGCTCGGTCGGTGAACCGCTCGAACATGCCCTCGTGCTCCTCACGTGCCGTGCGCCTTGATGGTCTAGATCTTGGCGGGGCCGGTGCGCGGACGTCCGGGACGGGCGTCCGTGCCTCCTTACTCTATCGCCGCGGACCGACTCCGCTGAGGTCGTGTGTCCCTGCGGAATGCCGTGTACGCGTCGTTTCTGACAACCGTCCGCGCTCAGGAGGTGTTCCGGTACCCCTACCTGTACGCGCAGAGCGAAATTCGCACGCGCTGCGGACGCACCGAGCCGGACCCGTTTCGACCGGGTCACCCGGGAACATCTCGTCCACAGCCTGTGGATGCAATCTCCACCGCCTGTGGACAACGCCCACCCACCCGGGGTTCTTCCCAGCCGGCGGCGGGGTTCGCAGCGGGCCCCAACGGGCGCGAGCGGGCCACCGGCCGCGAACCGGGCAATCGGCACGGGAGGGCGGAAACGGCGACGCCGGCCCGGAGTGGCACTCCGGTCCGGCGTCGATCTCGCCCGGTGACGAGCCCAGGGCTCAGCGGCCCGCCTTCGAGTGGTACTCGTCGACGATCTCCTGCGGGATCCGACCCCGGTCGGAGATGTCCTTGCCCGACTTCTTGGCCCAGGCGCGGATGGCCTTGTTCTGCTCGCGGTCGGCGGTCGCGCCGCCCCGCCCGCGCGCGGCCCGCCCGCCGACGACCACGCCGCCCCGGCCGACCTTGGTGCCGTGCGCCACGTACGGCGCAAATACCTCACGCAATTTCTCGGCGTTGGCCACCGACAGGTCGATCTCGTACTGCACGCCGTCCAGCGCGAACTTGACGGTCTCGTCAGCGTCCCCGCCGTCCAGGTCATCGACCAGCTTGTGAATGATCTGCTTGGCCACGTCCCACATTCCTTTCGAGCAGGGTCTCCTGCCACAATCCAGGAGCACAATAACCCGCGCGCCGCTTACCGCGTCAATAGGACGCGGTAACGAGCCGGAGAAGGTTGACGGCTACTCCGGGCGGACCAACGGGAAGAGGATGGTTTCCCGAATTCCCAGCCCGGTCAGCGCCATCAAGAGCCGGTCGATTCCCATTCCCATACCACCGGCCGGCGGCATTCCGTACTCCATCGCCCGGAGAAAGTCCTCGTCCAGTCGCATCGCCTCGTCGTCGCCACGGGCGGCGAGCTGCGCCTGGGCCACCAGCCGCTCCCGCTGCACCACCGGGTCGACCAGCTCCGAGTACGCGGTGCCCAGCTCGAAGCCGAGGACGTAGAGGTCCCACTTCTCGGCCAGGCCCGGCTCGCTGCGGTGCGCCCGGGTCAGCGGGCTGGTCTCCTCCGGGTAGTCCCGGACGAACGTCGGGGCCTGCAGCGACGGAACGACCAGTTCCTCGAAGAGCTCCTCGGCCAGCTTCCCCGGCCCCCACTTCGGGTCGACGGCGAGGCCGACCTTGTCCGCGTACTCGACCAGCCGGGACCTGTCGGTGCGCACGGTGACCTCCTCGCCGAGCGCCTCGGAAAGGACCCCGAAGAGGGTCACCGAACGCCACTCGCCGCCCAGGTCGAACTCGCGGCCGTCGGCGTGGGTCACCACGGTCGAGCCGCTCACCGCGATCGCCGCGCCCTGCACCAGATTGCGCGTCAACTCCGCCATCGTGTCGTAGTCGCCGTACGCCTGGTAGGTCTCGAGCATCGCGAACTCGGGAGAGTGCGACGAGTCGACTCCCTCATTACGGAAGTTACGGTTGATCTCGAAGACCCGGTCGACGCCGCCGACCACGGCGCGCTTGAGAAACAGTTCCGGCGCGATTCGCAGATACAGATCGGTGCTCAACGCATTGCTGTGGGTCACGAATGGGCGGGCCGCCGCGCCACCGTGCAGCAACTGCAGCATCGGGGTCTCGACCTCGATGAAGCCCGCCCCGTGCAGGGAATCGCGCAGGCTGCGCACCGCGGCCGCCCGGGTACGCACCATCTGCCGCGCCTGCGGGCGGACGATCAGGTCCACGTAGCGCTGGCGGACCCGGGCCTCCTCGCTCAGCGGCTTGTGCGCCACCGGCAGCGGGCGCAGCGCCTTGGCGGTGACCGCCCACTCGTCGGCCAGCACCGACAGCTCGCCCCGCCGGCTGGTGATCACCTCACCGGTCACGCCGACGTGGTCACCGAGGTCGACCAGGCGCTTCCAGTCGTCCAGCCGCTGCGCGCCGACCCGGTCCAGGGAGAGCATCGCCTGGAGTTCCATGCCGTCCCCGTCCCGCAGGGTGGCGAAGCAGAGCTTGCCGGTGTTCCGTACGAAGATCACCCGGCCGGTGACCGAGACCTTGTCCCCGGTGGCGGTGTCGGTAGGCAGCTCGGCGTACTTCTCGCGGATCTCCGCCAGGGTGCTGGTCCGGGGAAACCCGACGGGGTACGGCTCGACCCCCTCGGCGAGCATCCGGTCCCGCTTCTCCCGGCGGACCTTCATCTGCTCGGGAAGGTCGTCGGCGGGGTCCACTGGCACGGCGTTCTGCTCGGTCACGGCACGCTTCCTCGGGAAGGAGATATCGGCGGGGTCAGGACCCGAGCGTACTCAAGCCCCCAGGTGGCCGTTACCGGATAACCTGCCCGCCATGACCGACCCCACTCAGGCCCTGTCCTTCGGCGCGGCGGCGGCCGACTACGACCGGTTCCGACCCCGCTATCCGCAGGCGGCGCTGGGCTGGGCGCTCGACGGCTTGGACCCGTCGGCCCGGGTCGTCGACCTGGGCGCCGGCACCGGCATCCTCACCCGCGGCGTGCTCGCCCTGGGTCACCAGGTGGTCCCGGTGGAACCCGACCCGGGGATGCGGGCCCAGCTCGACGCCGCCACCCCGGGCGTCACCGCCCTGGCCGGCAGCGCCGAGTCGGTGCCGCTGCCGGACCACGCGGCCGACGCGGTGCTGGTGGGCCAGGCGTACCACTGGTTCGACAAGGAACGCGCGCACGTCGAGATCGCCCGGGTGCTCCGGCCGGGCGGGACGTTCGCCCCGATCTGGAACACCCGGGACACCAGTGTGCCCTGGGTGGCCGAGCTGGGGCGGATCGCCGACCTGCGGGACCACTCCGGCAACCTGATCGAGAAGGTCACCGACTTCGGCCCCGCGTTCGGCGCGGTGGAGCTGGGCGAGTTCAGCCACCGGACCACGCTCACGCCGGCCGAGGTGGTCGGCATGCTGCGCACCCGCTCGTACTGGCTGACGGCCACGCCCGAGGAGCGGGAGAAGGTCGACCGGGAACTGCGGGAACTCTTCGTCACCCACCCCGACCTGGCCGGGCGGGAGACCGTCGAGCTGCCGTACCGGACGCTGGTCTTCCGGGCCCGGCGGCGCTGACGCCCGCGCGGCGCGCCCGGCTCCGGCGCGGCCGGGGTCAGGTGTTGCGCTCGTAGACCATCCGTAGGCCGATCAGCGTGATCATCGGCTCGTGGTGGGTGATGGTGCGGCACTCGCCGATCACCACCGAGGCCAACCCGCCGGTCGCGATGACCGCCCTCACCTCGCCCAACTCCTCGGCCATCCGCTCGACGATCCGGTCCACCTGCCCGGCGAAGCCGAAGTAGAGGCCGGACTGGAGGCACTCCACGGTGTTCTTGCCGATCACCGAGCGGGGCTTGGTGGCCTCCACCTTGCGCAACTGCGCCGCGCGGGCGGCGAGCGCGTCGAAGGAGATCTCGATGCCGGGCGCGAACGCGCCGCCGAGGAACTCGCCCCGGCCGCTGATCACGTCGAAGTTGGTGGTCGTGCCGAAGTCCACCACTATCGACGGTCCACCGTAGAGGGTGTACGCGGCCAGGGTGTTGACCACCCGGTCCGAGCCGACCTCCTTGGGGTTGTCGATGGCGAGCTGCACCCCGGTCCGCACCCCGGGCTCGACGATCACGCTGGGCAGGTCGGCGTAGTAGCGGGCCAGCATGGTCCGCAGCGAGCGGAGCGCCGCCGGCACCGTCGAGCAGGCGGCCACCCCGGTGATCTCCACGGCGTCACCGGCCAGCAGCCCCCGGAACATCAGACCCAGCTCGTCCGCCGTCGAACGGGCGTCGGTCTTGATCCGCCAGGAGTGCACCAGCTTGTCGCCGTCGAAGGTCGCCAGCACGGTGTTGGTGTTTCCGATGTCGATGCAGAGCAGCACGCACGAAGCCTAGACGGCACCCCCTCCCCGGCTCATTCCTCCCGCAGGTCCAGGGCGATGTCCAGGATCGGCGAGGAGTGGGTCAACGCGCCCACCGAGATGAAGTCCACGCCGGTCGCGCCGTACTCGGCGGCCACCGGCAGGGTGAGCCCGCCGGTCGCCTCCAGCTCCGCCCGGTCCCCCACCGCGGCGACCACCTCGCGCAACTGCGCCGGGGTCATGTTGTCCAGCAGCAGGAAGCCGGCCCCCGCCTCGACGGCCTCCACCGCCTCCGCGATGGTGTCCACCTCCACCTGCACCGGCACGTCCGGAAAGGCCTCCCGGACCCGGCGGTAGGCCGCGCCGACGCCCCCGGCGGCGACCTTGTGGTTGTCCTTGATCATCGCGACGTCGTGCAGGCCCATCCGCTTGTTGGTGCCGCCGCCGGCGCGGACCGCGTACTTCTCAAGGGCCCGCAGGCCCGGGGTGGTCTTCCGGGTGTCCAGCACCATCGCCTTCGTGCCGGCCAGGGCGTCCGCCCAGGCACGGGTGTGGGTGGCCACCCCGGACATCCGGCACAGCAGGTTCAGCGCCGTCCGCTCGGCGGTGAGCAGCAGCCGGGTCGGGCCGGTCACCGTGGCCAGCACGTCGCCGCGCGCCACCCGCTGCCCGTCGTGGGCCACCAGCGACACCTCGACCGTACGGTCCGAACCGGTCACCTCGCCGACCAGGTCGAACACGGCGGCGGCCACGGCCAGCCCGGCCACCACGCCGTCGGCGCGGGCGACCAGGTCGGCGGTGTCGTTCTGCGCGTCCGGGATGGTGGCCACGCTGGTGACGTCGAGGAAGTCCGGGCCCAGGTCCTCGGCGAACGCGTCGACGATCACCCGCTGCACCCACACCGGGTCCAGGCTGGCCGCCCGCAACGCCTGCTCCGTCGACTCCCTCATTCCGACTCCTCCCACTGCTGCGTCAACCGGCCCTGCGCCCCGACGGCCGTGACGAGGTGGCCCAGCCACCGCTCGTCGGCCGTCGGGAAGTCCTCCCGCCAGTGGCAACCCCGGGTCTCCTGGCGGGCGTACGCGGCGGCGACCAGTGTCGACGCCACCGTGATCAGGTTCGTCGCCTCCCAGTCGGCGGTGCGCGGCACGCCGCGTCCCCCGCCCAGCTCGGTCAGCGCGCCGGCCGTCCCGGCGAGGGTCTCCGCCGAGCGGAGCACGCCCGCGCCCCGGGTCATCGCCCGTTGCAGGGCCGGCGTGCCCTCGGCGGGCACCACCCAACCCGCGCCGCCCACCCAGGCGCCGGTCTCCGCCGGCCTGGCCTGCTCGGGCAGGCCGGCGGCGATGTCCTCGGCGATCCGGCGGGAGAAGACCAGCCCCTCCAGCAGCGAGTTGCTGGCCAGCCGGTTCGCGCCGTGCACCCCGGTGCAGGCCACCTCGCCGCAGGCGTACAGGCCGGGGATGGAGGTCCGGCCGTGCAGGTCGGTGCGGACGCCGCCGGAGGCGTAGTGGGCGGCCGGGGCGACCGGGATCAGATCGGTGGCCGGGTCGACGCCGATGGCCAGGCAGGACGCGACGATGGTCGGGAAGCGCCCGGCGAGGAAGTCCCCGCCGAGGTGCCGGGCGTCCAGGTAGACGTGGTCCGCGCCGGTGGCCAGCAGCACCCGGTGGATGCCCTTGGCCACCACGTCGCGGGGAGCCAGCTCGGCCAGCTCGTGCTGCCCCACCATGAACCGCTTGCCGTCGGAGTCGACCAGGTGGGCGCCCTCGCCGCGCAGCGCCTCGGAGACCAGCGGCTGCTGGGCCCGGGTGGCGCCCGGCACGCCCACCCCGGCCGGGGCGATCAGCGCGGTCGGGTGGAACTGCACGAACTCCACGTCGGTGACCGCCGCGCCGGCCCGCACCGCGAGGGCCACCCCGTCGCCGGTGGAGACCGCCGGGTTGGTGGTGGCCGCGAAGACCTGCCCCATGCCGCCGGTCGCCAGCACCACCGCGCGGGCCAGCAGCGCCCCGACGCCGTCCTCGCTGCCCTCGCCGAGCACGTGCAGGGTGATCCCGCAGGCCGGGCCGAGGCCGCCGGGGCCGTCGCCCGGGGCGCGGAGCAGGTCCAGCACCAGGGCGTGCTCCACCAGCCGGATCCACGGGTCCCGGCGGACCGCCGCGTGCAGCGCCCGCTGCACCTCGGCGCCCGTGGCGTCGCCACCGGCGTGCACGATCCGGTCGGCCCGGTGGCCGCCCTCCCGGGTGAGCATCAGCGAGCCGTCCGGGTTCCGGTCGAACTCGGCGCCGATCCGCATCAGCTCCCGCAGCCGGGTCGGCCCCTCCTCGACCAGGACCCGCACCGCGGCCGGGTCGCAGAGGCCGACCCCGGCGACCTCCGTGTCGTACGCGTGGGCGGCCGGGCTGTCCGCCGGGTCGAGCACGGCGGCGATGCCGCCCTGCGCCCAGCGGGTCGAGCCGTCGTCGATGTTGACCTTGGTGACCACCGTGACGTGCAGCCCCGCCTCGCGCAGGTGCAACGCCGCGGTCAGGCCGGCGACCCCGGAGCCGACCACGATCACGTCGGTGGTCTCCACCCAGCCGGGTGCGGGCGCGGCCAGCAGCCTGGGCAGGGCCGGCAGCTCGACGGTCGGCAGGTCCATGAACACAGTCAACCCGAAGGCCACTCCTTCCGGGCGGCGGGGGCGGGACGAGTGTTTTCGGCTACCGCGTCCGGACCGGCAGCCCGGCCGGGCCGGCCCCCTTCAACGAGGCGGTCACCGTACGGTCGCTGAGCCACAGGTAGCAGCGGACGCCGCGGTCGCCCACCGTCCAGCGCCCGGCGGCGGGCGGGCGGACCACCACGCCACTGCGGAAGCGCAGGGTCGGGTCGTCCGGCACCCCGGTGTACCTCGCGAGGACCGTGCCGCAGCCGGTGTAGAAGGGCGCCCAGTCGGCGTCCTTCCTCGGGTACGGACGGTCCGGCGCCCGCCACACCCCGACGAACTCGGCGTCGTGGCTGGTGCCGCAGGCCACCGGGGTCAGGGTGCGCACCCCCCGCCCGTCGCCGGTCCCCGTCCGCTGGCACCCCAGCCGCAGCGCGGACGTCCCCTTCAGGGCGTCCCGCAGGCTGCCGGTCCGGGTGACCACCTCGGCCTTCGCCTCCACCGTGCTCAGCTCGGCCAGGTCGCACCGGTACCAGCGGGAGCCGGCCGTCCAGCCGGGCGCCGAGGGCACCGCCACGGCCAGCCGCAACCGGCCGGCCCGCCAGTCGTCACCGACGTACCCGCCGGCCCGGGTGTCACAGTCGGCGAAGGCGCCCCGCAGCTCGACCGAGCCGACGGCCGGCGGGGCCGCCCGCTCCGCGGGGAAGGCGCCGACGTGCACGGTCTCGACCCGGTGCGGCAGGTCGCACCCGACCGGTTCGTACGCGGCGAGGGTCAGCGTGCCGCCCGGGTCGGCCACCTGGCAGACCCCGGCCGACGGGGTGAACGCGCCGGCCGCCGGCAGGGCGGCCCAGTCGTCGGTGACGTCGCCGTCGAGCCCGGCGGGCGAGGCACAGCCGGTCAGCACCGCCCCCGCGACCAACGCGGCGACCAGGTTCCTCATCGCACGGCGCATCGCGGCCTCCCCAGCCGACGACCGTCACCCGACGGCGTGATCAGGGTAACCAGAAATGACGTTCCGGTGACAGGCCGCTCACCCGCCACGCCCCCGCGATCTTGCACTTGTCGCCGGCGAACGCGACAGAAGCCGCGAGTCGCGGGCCTCAACTGCAAGATCGCGAGGGGTGGGTGGAGGTCAGGCGGGGGTGGCGGCGAGGGGGTTGGGGATGTGGTTGCCGGCGGTGCCGGGGGCGGCGGTGGTGGGGTCGGCCGTCAGGTCGACGATGCGGTTCTGGGCGTCGACGTGGACGACGCGGGGGCGGTACGCGCGGGCCTCGGCGTCGTCCATCTGGCCGTACGAGATGAGGATGACCAGGTCACCGGGGTGCACCAGGTGCGCGGCGGCACCGTTGATGCCGATCACGCCACTGCCCCGCTCACCCGGGATGACGTACGTCTCCAGCCGGGCCCCGTTGGTGATGTCCACGATCGCCACCTGCTCCCCGGGGATCAGGTCGGCCGCGTCGAGCAGATCCTCGTCCACGGTCACCGAGCCGACGTAGTGCAGGTCGGCCTGGGTCACCGTGGCGCGGTGGATCTTCGACTTGAGCATGGTCCGGAACATCGGGGTGCCTTTCCGCGGGTCGGTGAAGGAGTCAGGAACGCGGGGCGAGCGGGATCGCCGTGTTGTCGATCAGCCGGGTGGCGCCGGCCCAGGCCGCGATCAGCAGCCGCGCCGGACCGGACACCGGCCCCGGCTCCAGGTCGGCGTCAGTGAGCACCAAATAGTCGAGCCGGGTGCCGGGCGTACCGGAGTCGAAGGCCCGGTGGGCGGCGGCCAGCACCGCGCCCGCGTCCCCGCCCTCCTCGGCGGCCGCGACGCCGGCCCGCAGCGCGGCGGAGAGGCTCAGCGCCGCCGTCCGCTCCGGCGCGGAGAGGTAGCGGTTGCGGCTGGACAGCGCCAGGCCGTCCGGCTCCCGCACGGTCGGCACGCCGACCACCTCGACCGGCACGTCCAGGTCCCGCACCATCCGCCGGACCAGGGTCAGCTGCTGGTAGTCCTTCTCGCCGAAGAAGGCCAGGTCGGGGCGGGTGAGCTGGAGCAGCTTCAGGACCACGGTCAGCACCCCGTGAAAGAAGCCGGGCCGGCTCAGCCCCTCCAGGTCCTCCCCCAGCGGGCCCGGGTTGAGCCGCACCTTCGGCTCCCCGTCCGGGTACATGTCGGCCACCGAGGGGGCGAAGACCACGTCCGCGCCGGCCCGCCGGCCGACCTCCAGGTCCGCGTCGAGGGTGCGCGGGTACCGGTCGAAGTCCTCGTTCGGGCCGAACTGCAGCGGGTTCACGAAGATCGTCACGATGACGTGGTCGGCCCGCTCCCGGGCGGCCCGCAGCAGGGCCTCGTGCCCGGAGTGCAGCGCGCCCATGGTCATCACCACGCCGACCGTGCCGGTCAGCCCGTCCCGCGCCGCCGCCAGTTCCTTGCGCGTGTGCACCAGTTCGGTCATGCGGCCACCTCCCGGTCCCTCCCGCTCAGCACGTCCAGCAGCGGCTCCGCGTCCGTCGGCCGGAGCCGACCGGCCGCGATCGCCCGATCCGCCGTCCGTCGGGCCAACGCCAGGTAGGGCGCCACCGATTCCGGCGCGGTCGCCGCCAGCCGTTCCAGGTGCCGGCGTACGGTGCCCGCGTCGCCCCGGGACACCGGGCCGGTCAGCGCGTCGTCGCCGAGCCGCAGGGCGTTCTCCAGCGCCGCCCGCAGCAGCGGGGCGAGCACCTTCTCCGGCTGGGCCACCCCGGCGTCGCGCAGCCGGTCGGCCGCCTCGTTGACCAGGGTGACCAGGTGGTTCGCGCCGTGCGCCAGCCCCGCGTGGTAGAGCGGCCGGTCCGCCTCCCCCACCCACTCCGGCACGCCGCCGAGGTCGGCCACCAGCCGGGCGGCGAACGCGCGCAGCTCCGCCGGGGCGGTCACCCCGTACGAGATGCCGGCGAGGCGGGTCAGGTCGTCCGGCGTACCGGTGAAGGTCATCGCCGGGTGCAGAGCCAGCGGCCGGGCACCGACGGCGGCGGCCGGGGCGAGGACGGCCAGCCCGTGCGCGCCGGAGGTGTGCGCGACCACCTGGCCGGGGCGCAGCGCCCCGGTCTCGGCCAGGCCGCCGACCACGCCAGCCAGGGCGTCGTCGGGCACCGCCACGATCAGCAGGTCCGTGGCGGCGCGGGCGACCGAGGTCGCGGAACGGTTCGGGGTCTCCGGGAGCAGCAACGCCATCCGCGCCTTCACGGCGCCGGAGATGCCGGAGGCGGCGACCACCCGGTGGCCGGCGGCGGCGAGGGCCGCGCCGAGCACAGCGCCCACCCGGCCGGCGCCGATCACGCCGACGGTGAGGATGCGGGGAAAGACCAACGGGGCGCCGGCGGAGGCGCCACCCGACGGTACGGCGGGCCCGTGCGGGGCGGCCGTACGCGGGCGCAGCGGTGCGCTCATGGCAATCGATCCAGTCCTACGAGTGGGTACCGGTCGATCGCAAGTATGCGCCGGGGTCACGGAGCGAAAACAAGCATGTGTGAAAACCTTCACCGGGCGGTTGAAAGGCGGAATTCCGGGGCACGACACGACCCGCCGGAGCGGCTGCTCCGCGACCTGCTCCGCCCTGCCGCGCGGCAGCCCGTACGGTCGGCGGGTGACGTTTCCCGAGGACCGGCTGCCCTGGCGGGTGGCGATGGACCGGGCGCTCTACGGGCCCGACGGCTTCTTCGTCGCCGGGGCCGGGCCGGCCGCCCACTTCCGCACCAGCGTGCACGCCTCGCCGGTCTTCGCCGCCGCCCTTCTGGCCGTGGTTCACCAGGTCGACGCGGCCCTGGGCCATCCTGCCCGACTGGACGTGGTGGACGTGGGCGCCGGTCGCGGAGAACTCCTCTCGGCCCTCGGCGTTTCCGCTGGTTGCGCTCTGGGCGCCCGCCGGCTGCGGCTCACCGCCGTCGAGCGGGCGGCCAGACCCGCGGACCTGCCCGAGGAGATCAACTGGGTGGACGAGATTCCGGACGCGATCACCGGCCTCCTGCTGGCCACCGAGTGGCTGGACAACGTGCCGCTGGACGTGGCCGTGCAGTCCGACGACGGCTGGCGCTGCCTCCTGGTCGACCCCGCCACCGGGGAGGAGTCGGTGGGTGACCCGGTCAGCCCAGTTGACGAGGAGTGGCTGGACCGGTGGTGGCCGACCACGCCGGCCGCCTCGGGCGCGAGAGCCGAGATCGGCCGGACGAGGGACGAGGCGTGGGCCGAGGCGGTCGCGAAGATCGACCGCGGGCTGGCGTTGACCGTGGACTACGGGCACCTGCGGGACAGTCGGCCGGTCGACGGGACGCTCACCGGGTACCGGGGCGGGCGGCAGGTGCCACCGGTGCCGGACGGTTCGGGTGACGTGACCGCGCACGTCGCCGTCGACTCGGTCGCCTCCGCCGGCGAGCGGGTCGCCCGGTGTGCGTACCGCCTGGTCTCGCAACGGGCGGCGCTGCGGGCGCTCGGGGCCGACGGCGGGCGACCACCGCTGAGCCTGGCTGCCAGCGACCCGGCCGGGTACGTGCGGGCGCTCGCCGCCGCCTCGACGGTGGCCGAACTGACCGACCCGGCCGGGCTCGGCGGGCACTGGTGGCTGCTGCAACCGGTCGACGTCGCCCTCGACTCGCTCATGGCACGATGACGGGCATGACCACCGACGGCGACCTCCGCGAACTGACCGTCGGCACCGGCGCGGGCGGCGAGCAGCTCGGCACCGACATGGTGCTCAACATCGGCCCGCAGCACCCGTCCACGCACGGCGTGCTCCGGCTGAAGCTGGTGCTCGACGGCGAGCGGGTGGTCGCCGCCGAGCCGATCGTCGGCTACATGCACCGGGGCGCGGAGAAGCTCTTCGAGGTACGCGACTACCGGCAGATCATCGTGCTGGCCAACCGGCACGACTGGCTCTCCGCCTTCTCCAACGAGCTGGGCGTGGTGCTCGCCGTCGAACGGCTGATGGGCATGGAGGTGCCGGAGCGGGCGGTCTGGCTGCGGATGGCGCTCGCCGAGCTGAACCGGGTACTCAACCACCTGATGTTCCTCGGCTCGTACCCGCTGGAGATCGGCGCGATCACCCCCGTCTTCTACGCGTTCCGGGAGCGGGAGACGATCCAGGCGGTGATGGAGGAGGTCTCCGGCGGCCGGATCCACTACATGTTCAACCGGGTCGGCGGCCTCAAGGAGGAGGTGCCGGCCGGCTGGACCGGGCGGGCCCGTGCCGCGATCGGCGAGGTACGCCGCCGGCTGCCCGACCTGGACCACCTCATCCGGCGCAACGAGATCTTCCTGGCCCGCACCGTCGGGGTGGGGGTGCTGTCGGCCGCCGACGCGGCCGCGTTCGGCGCGTCCGGGCCGGTCGCCCGGGCCTCCGGCCTCGACCTGGACCTGCGCCGCGACGAGCCCTACCTGGCGTACGACCAGCTCGACGTGCCGGTGGTCACCAAGACCGCCGGGGACTGCCACGCCCGGTTCGAGGTGCTGCTCGACCAGGTGTACGTCTCCCTCGACCTCGCCGAGCAGTGCCTGGACCGGGTGGACCGGCTCACCGGGCCGGTGAACACCCGGCTGCCCAAGGTGGTCAAGGCGCCCGAGGGGCACACCTACGCCTGGACCGAGAACCCGCTCGGCATCAACGGCTACTACCTGGTGTCCCGGGGCGAGAAGACGCCGTGGCGGCTCAAGCTGCGCACCGCCTCGTACGCCAACGTGCAGGCGCTGGCCACGCTGCTCCCCGGCTGCCTGGTGCCGGACCTGATCGCCATCCTCGGCTCGATGTTCTTCGTGGTCGGCGACATCGACAAGTAGCCGCCGGGGCGGTCAGCGCCAGCGGTCGGCGGACCGGGCCCCACCCGCGCGGGGCACCTCGTCCTGCGGCGGGTAGCCGTACCGCTCGTCGGCGCGGGGCCGGCCGTACCGGGCCGGCTCGGGCTCCGCCGCCCGCCACTCGTCCGCCGGCGGCGCGGTGCGCTGCGTCGGGGGACGCCACTCGTCGGGCACGGGCACCCCGCCGGCCGGGAGCGCCGGGCGGCGTTCCTCCGCCCAACCGCCACCCCAGCCCGGCTCGGCGTCCCGCTCCTGGTCGCGGCGCGGCTCGCCACGGCGTACCGACGCCCAGCGGTCCTCGACCCGGAACTCGGTGCCGGCGCCGTCGGCGTGCACCGCCGCGTGCCGCTCACCGACCCGCACCTCCCGGCCGTGCTCGTCGTCGCGGACCGAGGCCCAGCGGTCCCCGGCGCGCAACTCCGACCAGTAGTCGCCGTCCGGGTCGTCCGAGGCGGGAACGGCGGCCCGGCCGGGCTGCTCGGACGAGCCCCAGGCACGGGCGTCCGGGGCGGGGTACGCCGCACCCCGGCCAGCCCAGGACCGGTCGTCACCCGGGCCGGCCGGGCCGGCCCACGAGCGGTCGTCCCGGGGCGCGCCCTGACCGGCCCAGG
>NZ_JAEVHJ010000072.1:0-24671 GCF_016802855.1 Micromonospora sp. ATA51
GCGCCTCGTGGGTGAATTCCACGATGTCGCCGGGCCCGTCGGGCAGCTCCCGCTGCACACCGTCGAGCGGCCCGCCGTGCAGATGCGCCAGTGAAGCCTATGCCCCGCGGGCTACCCGTGCGACCGCCGGCCATGCCCGACGCGGCGCGGTTTCGCCCACGCCGGCGCGACGGGGCCGCCGGAGCCCAGCCGTCGACAGTCATCTGTCTCTTCTTCGCCGGGTCGACACCCGCCCGGCGTCCGGGAGCACAATGATCCATCGGGATCAATCCATTCCGGACGCAGGAGCACACCACAATCAGCCGGAAGGACTTCTTGGGCAAGCTGCACCCGGCCGTGCCGGCCCGCCACCGAGGGATCGTCTGCGCTGCCGCCGGCGCGGGCCTGCGCTGGGGCGAGTGTGCTGGGTTGGCTTGGTCCTCGGTTGACCTCGATCGCGCCCTGCTACGCGTGGTCCAGGTCGCCGAGGAGACGCACGCCGGGATCTTGCTCCGTCCCTACCCGAAAAGTCGGGCCGGAGTACGGACGGTGCCGCTGCCTGGCTTCCTGGTATCCGCGCTGCGCCAGCTACGCACCGAGGCCGGGGATCCGGACCCGCAAACGCTGGTCTTCCGCGATCGGATCGGACGCCCGCTGCGCCGGTCGAACTTCCGCCGGCGGGTGTGGTTGCCCTCGCTGGTTCGCGCCGGGCTGCTCGGCCAGGTAGTCACCACCGGACCGCATCGCTACCGAGCCACCTGGCCGGACCGCGAAGGCGTGGAGTGGTCGACGGAGTTCACGACCGAGCGGGAAGCGGTCGCCTGTGTGGCGGCCAAGGCCGTCGGCGGAATGCGCTTCCACGACCTGCGGCACGCCTACGCGACATGGCTGGTCACCGACGACGTCCCGGTCAACCTGGTGCAGCGCGTCATGGGCCACGAGCAGGCGTCGACGACGCTGAATCGTTATACGCATACTCCGGCTGACTACGCCGCTCGGATCTTGGATGCCTTCACGCTGCCTGCTGACGATTTGCTGACTCCGGCGGCCGAGCCGTCCAGCGATGGCCTGGCCGACAGCGTGGGAGACGACCTGTGACCTGCGTCGGAGCGCTCAGCCAAAGAAGGGACGACCCCCGTCGGGGGGAGACGGGGGTCGTCGGAGGTTCGGCTCCGGGGGGGTCGAGCCGAACCCACTCAGCGGTCACGGGGGGTGCAACCGCCGAGGGCTTCCGGGGGACGAGACGTGAGCTCTCGTCGCGCACAAGCATGCCGCAATGGACCGGTATACGTCGAGTGGTCTGCGCTCCACCCACTGCCAATTCGTGTTCGGAGAGTGTGACCGTTATCACTCTCGGCAGAGGCGGGAGCGTCCGGACCGGCCCGGAGACCCCGCGCACCAGCCGACCGGGCACCATCGGGCTAGACTTTCGCGCCGTGGGCCGAAGTGCCGCTTTCTTCGATCTGGACAAGACCGTCATCGCCAAGTCGAGCGCCCTGGCGTTCGGTCGGCCGTTCTACCGGGACGGTCTGATCACCCGGCGAGACGTGGTCAAGTCGGCGTACGCGCAGCTGATGTTCCGGCTGGGCGGCACCGACGAGCAGACCATGGCCCGGACCCGGGACTACCTGGCCACGCTCTGCAAGGGCTGGCAGGTGGAACAGGTCCGCCAGATCGTCGCGGAGACGCTCCACGAGCTGATCAACCCGTACGTGTACGCCGAGGCGGCCGCCCTCATCGAGGAGCACCAGGCCGCCGGGCGGGACGTGGTGCTCGTCTCCGCCTCCGGCGAGGAGATGGTCCGCCCGATCGGCGCGCTGCTCGGGGTGACCGACGTGATCGCCACCCGGATGGCGGTCGAGGACGGCCGGTACAGCGGCAAGGTCGAGTTCTACGCGGCGGGCCCGAGCAAGGTCGACGCGGTCGGCGAGCTGGCCACCGCGCGCGGCTACGACCTGGCCGACTCGTACGCCTACTCCGACTCGTACAGCGATCGGCCGCTCCTGGAGTGCGTCGGGCATCCCACCGTGGTCAACCCCGACCGGGCGCTGCGCAGGCTGGCGGTGGAGAATTCCTGGCCGGTGCTGGAGTTCCGGCACCCCGTCCCGCTGGGCCGGCGGCTACGCGAGCGGCCCGCCGTGCCGGTTGCCGCGGCGGCCCTCGGCGTCGGCGTCGGGGTGGCCATCGGCATCGCCTGGTACGGCCGGCACCGCCGAGCCAAGATCGCCCCGGTCGCCTGACCGCCCCGCCCTTCAAGACGCCCCGACCGCACGGCATCGCCCCGCCCTCAAGACGCCGCCCGCCCGGCCGTTCGGCCTGGCCGGGGATCGGCGCCGTTTCCCGCATGTCGCTGCCTCCCGGTCGCCCGGGGCACCCACCTGCGACAAGTCGCGGAAACAGCGGCAGCGAGCGGCCGGCGGATCAGGTCGCGGCGAGGACCTCGTCGCCGATGAGTTCGATCTGGTCCGCGCCGATTTCGACCGCCGTCATGTAGTGGCGGAGCCAGGAGCGGAGGCCGTCCGGGGTGCCGGTGGCGAAGGCGCCGGCCGCGCCGACGTACTCCGGTTCCCGCTCCTGGTGGCCGACGTCCACGGCGAGCAGCCCGCGCGGGTCGAAGCCGGTGGAGAGCAGCACCAGCCGGGCGGCGGCCCGGGCCACCACCCCGGACGGCCCGGCGAAGGGGCGCAGGTTCAGCAGTTCGCCGTGCACGACGGCGGCCAGCACCAGCGGGGAGACCTTCGTGCCGCCGGCGACCAGGTCGGCCAGCCCGTCGAGGCGGGCCGCGACCACCGGGTCGGCCACCGGGCGGCCCAGCTCGGGCTCCGCCACGACGTCACGGGCGGCGAGGACGTGCAGTTTGGCGAGGACCTGGCGCGGCGCCTTCGGCCAGAGTTCGCTGAGTCCCGGGAGCGCGCCGGCGACCCGCAGCGCGCCCTGGAGCACGGGGTCGGTGACGGTGCCGGCCCGGACCGCCTCGCGCTCGTGCGTACGACCCTCGAGTGCGGCGCTGGCCACCGCGGACCGGAGGCTGACCTCGGCCGCGACCTGGCCGCCGTGCCGGCGCAGCGCGCGGTGGCGGTGTGCCTGGTCGACCCGGTCGCGGGCGCGCTCGACGGCGGGCGCGATGTCGGCGAGCCCGAGCAGCGGGCCGAGCGGATCGGTGGTCACCCCGCCACGTTAGCGAGCCCGCCTATCCCGCCGGGCGCCACCCGGCCGGAAGGCGACCGGGGCCACCCGGCGCGCAACGGGGGCCGCTGGGCGCGTCGGCGGTCACCAGGCTGTCGCGGGCGCGCCGCGGCACGACTAACCTCAGCCGGGTAGGAGACGCAGGTCACGCGACGAAGGAGTCACCGCATGAGCGAGGCATTGGCCAACTTGTTGAACGAGACGCGCCAGTTCCCGCCGCCGGCCGAGCTCGCCGCGAACGCCAACGTCACCGCCGAGGTGTACACCGAGCGGCCGAGGACCGGCTCGGCTTCTGGGCGCGCCAGGCCGGGCGGCTGGCCTGGTCGAAGCAGTGGGACCAGGTGCTCGACTGGTCGAACCAGCCGTTCGCGAAGTGGTTCGTCGGCGGGCAGCTCAACGTGGCGTACAACTGCCTGGACCGGCACGTGGAGGCCGGCCGGGGCGACAAGGTGGCGATCCACTGGGAGGGCGAGCCGGGTGACACCCGCACCCTCACGTACGCCGACCTGCACAGGCTGACCTGCCAGGCGGCGAACGCGCTGACCGACCTCGGCGTCACCGCCGGCGACCGGGTGGCGATCTACCTGCCGATGGTCCCGGAGGCGGCGGTCGCGATGCTGGCCTGCGCCCGGATCGGCGCGACGCACAGCGTGGTCTTCGGCGGCTTCTCCGCCGACGCGCTGACCAACCGGATCCAGGACGCCACCGCCAAGGTGGTGATCACCGCCGACGGCGGCTACCGGCGGGGTAAGCCGTCGGCGCTGAAGCCGACAGTGGACGAGGCGGTGGCGAACTGCCCGTCGGTGGAGCACGTGCTGGTGGTCCGGCGCACCGGTGAGGAGGTCGCCTGGTCGGCGAAGGACCACTGGTGGCACGAGACGGTGGAGACCGCCGCGCCGGAGCACACCGCGCAGCCGTTCGACGCCGAGCACCCGCTCTTCATCCTCTACACCAGCGGCACCACGGCCCGCCCGAAGGGCATCCTGCACACCACCGGCGGCTACCTCACCCAGACGTCGTACACCACGCACGCGGTCTTCGACCTGAAGCCGGAGACGGACGTCTACTGGTGCACCGCCGACATCGGCTGGGTGACCGGGCACTCCTACATCGTGTACGGCCCGCTCTCCAACGGCGCCACCCAGGTCATGTACGAGGGCACCCCGGACACCCCGCACAAGGGCCGGTTCTGGGAGATCGTCGACAAGTACCAGGTGACGATCCTCTACACCGCGCCGACGCTGATCCGCACCATGATGAAGTGGGGCGAGGACATTCCCGCCGGCTACGACCTCTCGTCGCTGCGGCTGCTCGGCAGCGTCGGCGAGCCGATCAACCCGGAGGCGTGGATCTGGTACCGCCAGCACGTCGGCCGGGGTGAGCTGCCGATTGTGGACACCTGGTGGCAGACCGAGACCGGCGCGATCATGATCTCCCCGCTGCCCGGCGTCACCGCGGCCAAGCCGGGCTCGGCGATGACCGCGCTGCCCGGCATCGTCGCCGACGTGGTGGATGACCAGGGCCAGTCGGTGCCGAACGGCGGCGGCGGGTACCTGGTGCTGCGCGAGCCGTGGCCGTCGATGCTGCGCACCATCTGGGGCGACGACAACCGGTTCATCGAGACCTACTGGAGCCGGTTCGAGGGCATGTACTTCGCCGGCGACGGGGCCAAGAAGGACGACGACGGGCACATCTGGCTGCTCGGCCGGGTCGACGACGTGATGCTGGTGTCCGGGCACAACATCTCCACCACCGAGGTGGAGTCGGCGCTGGTCAGCCACCCGTCGGTCGCGGAGGCGGCGGTGGTCGGCGCGACCGACCCGACCACCGGGCAGGCGATCGTCGCGTTCGCCATCCCGCGCGGCAGCACGGAGGTCTCCGGCGAGGCGGGCGAGCAGTTGATCGCCGACCTGCGCAACCACGTGGCGAAGACGCTCGGCCCGATCGCCAAGCCCCGGCAGATCATGCTGGTGCCGGAGCTGCCGAAGACCCGCTCCGGCAAGATCATGCGCCGGCTGCTGCGGGACGTGGCGGAGCACCGGTCGCTGGGCGACGTCACCACGCTCCAGGACTCCTCCGTGATGGAGCTGATCTCCTCGGGCATGCAGGGCGGCAAGGCCGAGGACTGATCCGGTACGGACGACGATGGGCGGGCCCCGCACGGGACCCGCCCACCGTCCTGTCCGGTACTACTTCGACACGGTGTCGATCTTCAGTCGCTGGTTGGCGGTGGACGCCATCGGCTGCTTCACCTCGACGACGACGTTGTACTCGCCGACCATCGGCACGTTCGTGAGGGCCTGGTAGACGCCTGGCTGCCCGGACACCTCGGCCATCACGATGGGCCCCTGCTTGTGTGCCAGCGGCATGGCCACCATGTCGGTGTACGCGACCACCTGGCCCTTGGTGATCGGGTCGTAGCTGCCCGGCGCGCTGACCTTCGCCTCGATCCGCACCTGCAGGTCACCCAGGTGCTCGCTGTTGATCGAGATGGCGGCCTGCGGGTCCTGCTGCTGGCCGCCGGGGGCGCGCCGGTCCGCCGCGGGCTCCGCGGCGGCCGGGATCGACCCCCGCGGACGGTGGTCAGGAATCCGACCACCCCGACCAGCAGGGCCGCCGTCATCCCGATGCAGATCCCCAGGATCATGCCCTGGCGGAACGGGCGCGGTCCTCGGTGCGGTTGCCGCCGCCCCGGCCGGCCCGCCTTCCGAGTCCGGACCGGCTTGCCAGCGGCCGCAGGACGGCCCAGCATCTCGTCCGGCAGTCGCAGCTTCTCCTTCAGCGCGGTCATGGTCGCCACCGCGCCGGCGTCGACAGATCGTTCTCCATGGTCAGACTCCCCCTCCGCCGCCGCAGTCCCCACACGGCGCGGAGATCGACGGCTTTGGTGTGGTGGTGGACGTCGGCGACGGGCTCGTCGTCGGCGACGGGCTGGTGGTGGGCGACGGGCTGGTGGTGGGCGACGTGGTCGGCGACGGGCCGGGGCTGGGCGCGAGCGGAGCACTGCCCGCCATCGGCTTGTCCGGTAGCGCGATGAGGGTGGGCTGGCCGGTCCCGTGCACCCGGAAGATCCCCCACTGGCCGCCGGTCAGGTGGCGGGCCAGGGTGCCGGAGCGGTACAGGTAGTCACCGGCCGCGGCCCGCCGGCCGCCGGCGCCGCCGGTGACCGCCGGGTCGAGGACGATCGGGTACGACACACCCGGGTTGAACTGCCCCTGCGCCGCCGCGAGCTGCGACTCGGGGTCGTTCGGCGCCCGTCGCCACAGATGGTCGTGCAGGGCGAAGCTGGTCGAACGCGGGTCACCGACCGCCTGTCCGACGTGGAACACCGTCTTGTCCCCGGCGTACGCCTGGAAGACCGGGGTCGACGGGTCCCCGTGCACGTACGAGCTGAAGATGTTGGTGACGTTCTGGTCGGTGGCGTACCGGTGCGCCCAGGGCTCGTTGCTGTAGTTGACGGAGAACTCGCCCTGGTCCTCGGCGTCGTCGGCTTCCCGACTCGGCGTTCTGACCAGGTCGAAGTTGTCCGGGACCGGCTGGTCGTCGGCCACGTTGGCGTTGGTGTTCTGGCGGAACAGCGCCAGGTCGCTGTTCATCAGGACGACGTTCTCCCGGTAGTCGGCCGACGTCGGGTGCGAGATCACCGCGCTCACCCCGCTGGTCAGCGGCGTGCCGTCGGCCGGGTTGAGGTAGCTGCTGCCCTGCGGTTCGATGACCAGCGCACCGTAGAGGCCGTGCGAGGCGTGGTGCATCGGGTCGGCCATGTCGCGCAGCATCGCCATGCCGGGGCCGTTGCTCAGCGACCAGCGGTAGGTGATCTGCTCGCCCGGCCCGACGGTCCGGTCGTAGAACCGGCCCCAGCCGTCCACGTTCTCGCCGACGTTCACGCCCGCCGAGTAGCTGTAGTGGTTGGTCAACTGGGGTCGGATCGACACCCGGTTGCTGACCGGCAGCGGCATGAAGCCCGGCACGTTGACCTCGTCCTTGGGCGGCTGGTCCAGACAGCCCGGGAAGCTCAGCGTGCTGGTCCGATAGCCGAGTTGTCCCGGTTCCACGCCTTCGAAGCAGCTCGCCGTCATCTTGGCGGGATCGACCCGGTTCTTGAGAGTGATCTCGACGCAGTCGCCGGCGTTGGCCCGGATGACCAGCGGCTCGTTCTTCACGGTGTTGTTCGTGTAGTCGGACTCCAGCGCGTACTGGAGGCCGTACGGGTCGTGGTCGCCGGCCTTGTTGTAGGTGATGTCCCGGTTGATCGCAACGATGCTGAAGCTCTTCACCGGCTGGCTGGTCAGGCAGGGCGTGCCGGGTGGCTGGGAGCGGCCGTCTCCCGGCTTCGGCGGGTTGTCCCACTCGCCGACGCAGTCGATGCCGGCGGTCGGGTTGTCGGGCAGCGGGTACATGTTGGGCACCCTGGGTGGCGGCCCGTCCGGGCCGGGGGCGATGTACGGGCCGTCGTACTGGCACCGCATGACCCGGAGGTAGCCCCAGGCGCCGAGGTACATGTCGTCGGAGCCGCCGAGATAGTAGAGCTCGTCCCGGTCGACCGGGGTGCCGTATTTCTTACCCTCCTTGATCGCCTTCACGTTCATCTCGAAGTACTCGAGGATTCCGATGTGCTGGGCACTCACCCTGTTGGATTCGGGGTCCTTGGGTTCGAGGTCCCAGGACGCGTCGAGGTTGATCCCGTGCGACTCCTCCTGCGAGAGCTGGAATATTCGCCATTTGATCTTGTCGCCGGGGAACGCCATCGGCATCGGGGTCGCCGGGAGACGGTTGCTGTCGCCGGTGGTGAAGACCCGGGAGGGGTCCATGTCCTTGCGGGCCTCCATGGGCTCCAACGCGTAGTTGATCCCCATGACGCCCTGGTCGTCGTTGCTGGACGGGAACTTCGCCGGGTGGATCGGCACCCCGTTGGCGGTGACGAACTGGTCGTCGTTGCTGGTGCTGGGGTCCGCGGGTTTGAACATCGGCACGTGGTCCTCGATGAAGAGGGACACGTTGCGGTAGTCCTGGCCCGAGGTGGTGGCGCCGGTGTAGTCGACGACCCCCTGGGTGCAGTGCACCGAGACCATCGTGCCGATCGCCACCGGCTCGTTCGTCTTCGTGTCGCGGAAGACGCAGCCGGCGTCGTGGATGGTGCCCCCACCGAACAGTCCGGCGTCCTGGTGCACGTTGGCATAGAAGTGGTCGTGGAACGAGTTCGTGGACGTGTTCTCGTGCACGAAGTCGCGGTATGTGATGGTCTGCCCGTTGAGGTTCGGGCCGCCGTCCGCGCCCTGGTCGTAGTTCCAACCGTTCGCGGCGCCGTCGGAGGAGAGTACGTCGAACTGCACCATGTGCTGGTGGAGCCCGACCTCATTGGTGGTCTGGAGCCGGTCAAAGGTGGTGCCGCCGTAGGTCAACGGCAGCTTGTTGGTCAGCTTGTAGATGACGCAGTCACCCACGTTCAGCAGGGGTGAGAACGGCTCGGGTTTCTTCCCGGCCAGCACCGCGTCCCGGTCCGTGTTCAACACGTACACCCGGGACTGCGGATTTCGCCAGTTGACTTTGTCGTTGTACGTCTGACTCAGCTGGATCGCCGAGATCTCGAAGGTCTTCTCGGGGCGGCCGGCGGGGCAGGGGTCCTGGAAGAAGCCGCCCGGCTTCTGGGCGCCGGGGTCGGCGGCGGCCTTCTCTAGCGGGGTGGGCGGGAAGACGCCGGTCGCGGACCGGTCCGCGACCCCGAGCGGGGGCTTCGGCGCCTTGTACCCGAAGACGCCCGGCACGAAGTGCGGGAAGCCGGGCGTGGTCGTCGCGACCGGGCTCGGCGGTGGGTTCACCCCGTCCGTCGCCGGCTGGTAGTCGAAGTCGGCGAGCGGCTCCAGCTCAGGGATGGGGCTGCCGTCCGGGTTCTTCCGGCTGCCGTCCTCGAGCTTGTCCAGGGTGCGGTTCAACCCCCACATGCCGCTGGCGAAGTGCGGATAGAGGTGGCAGTGGAAGATGATGTCACCGAAGGTGGCCATCTTGTCCTTGTGGGACGAGCCGGCGCCACCCTGGACCACCAGGTCGTAGCTGGTACCCGGGGAGACCGACTGGACGTCCAGGATGTTGGTCTTCCGGGTGACGTGGTTGGGGCTGCTGATGGCGTCGAGCCCGCCCTCGTCCTGCGGGTCGTACGCCCAGCGGTTGACGTGCCAGTGGAAGGTGTGCGTCTCGAACTCGGCGGGGTGCAGCAGCCGGACCTGGGCCGGCTCGCCCCGGTAGTTGGGGAAGACCAGGTCACCGCCGCCCGGGTCGCCGTAGATCCAGGACGAAAGCGAGGTCTCCTCGCCGACGCACTCGTTCGCCTGATAGCGCTGGCCCGCCACCGTGGCCGCGGGGCAGCCGATCTCCTCCCGGTTGAAGGTGGGTTCGGCCCGATAGTTGAACGCGAACCATTCGAGCTTGACCGGCACCTGCTCGTGGTACTGGACGATGGCGTCCGCGTCCCCGCCACCGAGCCCGGGCAAGGTGTCCTTGGTCAGTGTCGCCGTCTGGGCCGAGGTCGGCGCGATGCACTCGGAGCCGGTCTTGTCCTCGGAGCCACCCCGGCAGTACCGGGTCAGGATCCCTGGCTCGGCCTCCACCTCGTCGTGCATGAACAGCACGTGCTCGCGGAAGTCCTTGTTGTTTGGTCGCTTGATGATGGCCCGGGTGCCGGACGGATCGACTCGCCGGTGCGCGAGTCGACCCAGGTGGCGTCGCTCGGCTCCACCACGATGGCGCCGAACGCGCCGAATGAGTGCGAGCCGATGAACCGGACGTTCCCGTTGGCGTCCGTCGGCCGGGTCTGCTGCGAGGTGAAGTCCGCCCCGTCCTTGAACTGGTACTCCCCCTCGGCCTGGGCGTGCAGCTTGTAGGTGATCGTCGCTCCGGGCGCCGCGGTCGAGTCCGGGTTCCTGCCGACGGCCGTGCCGTCGGCGGTCTGGACGTCGTAGTCGAGGCCGTCGAAGTGCATGGAGGCGTTCGGCGCCGTGGTCGGATCGAAGTCGATCTTCGGGGCGGAGAGCGCCGGCGCGAACTCCCGCGGGTCGAGGGTCGACGACCCCGGCGCCTTCTTGATCTCCCCGGGCAGCGGGTAGATCGCCGCGTCCCGCACCGTACGGTCCAGGGTTGGGGCCTCCTCGTTCAGCCGGTTGGTGAAGTTGACCGTCACGCAGTCGCCCTTGTTGACCCGGACGGTGAGCGGCTCGATCAGGTCGCTGACGTTCGCCTTGGACGGGTCGGCGGCACTGGCGAAGTTCTGCCGGACCGTGGCGATGTTCGAGTCGAGGATGTACATCCGGCCCTCGGGGACGACGTCCCCGAACCGGTTGAGGAAGATCGGCAGGTTGATCAGCGAGACGTCGAAGGTCTTCGTCGGCGCTCCGCTGACGCAGGGATTCCCCGGTGTTCCGGCGGGCGGTGGCAGCGACGCCGCGGTGGCCTGGCTGACCATCCACATGGCGCCGCCGGCGAGGGCGATCCAGAGACCCGCACCCGCGGCCAGGGCGAGCCGGACCGGCCAGGTCGAGCGTCGGCGCGCGCCCACCAGGACGAAGGCGGCGAACGCCAGGATCAGTAGTAGGGGTGTGACATCGGCAGGTGTTGCGACCACATGGCCTCCCCGATATTGGGCCACGGGGAGCCGCGCCCTCGACACCGGGCCGAGGACGGCGGGAGCTATCGCGCGGCAGAACCCCCGTGGCCCGCTGCGATGGTCGATCAATCCTCACCGATGCATCTTTCATTTGTCAACGTCGCTATAACTTTCGGTCTGCATCGGATCACTTTGCGCTCCGCCGTCGGATAGTCGGCGTCCGGCCGAGCCGTCGCGGCCGACCGCACGTAACAGCACCTGCGCGTGACGGCGCTCGGCTGTCACACGTCGGTCGGTCGGTGGAGCAGGTACGGGCTGAACGGCCAGAGGCGCTGGCTGCCCCCTGTCGGACGGCTCCGCTCTCATTTAGGTTGACCCGCACCGGCTCGGTTTCGACGTACGCCTCTGCGACGTGCACCGATCGGTTCTCTCCCTCCCCATGCCCGAGAAACGGAGCGGCATGAACACATCACCGCAATCTGGGTCGCGCCGGCGCCTACTCGTCGCGCTACCCGCCATCGCCCTCGCCGCCGCGTCACTGACCGTGACGGGCAGCGCGGCCGCCCAGGAGTCCGGTCCCGTCCGCGCCACGGTCGGAGCGGACGACTACTACATCAACTACGCCGAGCCCGCAGTGCAGCCGGACACCAGCGGCAAGGAGGTCAAGGGGGCGGGCGGTGTCTACGCCCCGGCCCTCGACAAGGCGAAGGCGTACGACCGCAAGTACGCCGGGGGCAACCCGGTGGCGGCGCGGGAGCTGGCGAAGCTCGAGGCCAAGGCGATCAAGACCGGGCAGAACCCGCGTCAGATCAAGGGAGCCAACGGCACCCAGACCGCCAAGTTGCTGACCCTGCTGGTGGAGTTCAACGACCAGGCGAACGACGACTTCACCGACGTGATGGTCCCCAAGACGGTCTTCGAGGACCGGAGCTGCGTCCTCGGCACCGTGCAGAACGGACCGAAGCACAACGGCATCCCGGACCCGGCCACCCTGCCGCACGAGGACAACAACTCCATGTGGGTGCCGGACTTCTCGCCCGAGCACTTCGACAAGATGCTCTACACCAAGGAGGGCATCACCGAGCGGGTCCGCAAGGATCTGACGGGGCCGGACGGCCAGCCGGGGGTCAGCCTCGCCGGCCGGACCATGCACAACATGTACCTGGAGATGTCCAAGGGCGCGTACACGGTCGACGGGCAGGCCAGCCCGTGGATCACCGTGCCGCACTCGGAGGCCTGGTACGCCGCGTCCCGCTGCTTCAAGAACGACAAGGGCGAGTGGGTCGCCGGGGCGATGCAGTCGATGAACGGCCACCCGGACAACCCGCTCGGCGCGGGCCGGCTGGCCACCGACGCGGTCGACGCGCTGGCCAAGATGGACCCGAGCTTCCCGTGGGCCGACTACGACATCGAGGACCAGGGCGACGTCGACGGCGACGGCAACGTCAACGAGCCGGACGGCGTGATCGACCACCTGGTGCTGGTGCACGCCGGCATGGGCAAGTCCCGCGGCGGCGGCGACCAGGGCGTCTACGCGGTCTGGGCGCACTCGTCGGCGGTGGCCGGCGGCTACAGCATCCCGGGCACGCAGCTGAAGGTCTCGAACTACATCGTGCAGCCGGAGGACGCCGGGGTCGGCGTCTTCGCCCACGAGTTCGGCCACGACCTCGGCCTGCCGGACCTCTACGACACCTCCGGCACCCCCGGCTCCGACTCGGACGTCGACTTCTGGGACCTGATGGCGTCCGGCTCGCACACCGGTGAGATCTTCCAGGCGCTGCCCACCCACATGGGCCTGTGGGACAAGTGGTGCTCGGCTGGGCCGACCCGCTGACCGTCACGCCGGGTTCCGTCCCGCGTGACGTGCAGCTCGGCCAGACCTCGAACACCCCGGTCGGCACCAAGGACGGCATCAAGGTCAACCTGCCGAACAAGGTGATCACCCTGGCCACCCCGCACAGCGGCGCCAACATGTGGTACGGCGGCGCCGACCAGGACTGGGCCGACGTGAAGCTGACCCGCCAGGTCAGCGTGCCGGCGGCGGCCGACGCGAAGTTCTGGATGTGGAACAACTACGTCATCGAGCAGGACTGGGACTACGGCTTCGTCGAGGTCTCGACCGACGGCGGGACCACCTGGTCCGAGCAGAAGATCTACGACGCCGCCGGCAACCTGGTCTCCACCGACGACGGCTACGCCGACCCGAACGGCCGGATGGGCGACTACGGCGGCAAGAAGTACGGCCTGACCGGTGACAGCCACGGCTGGCGTCACGACTACGTCGACCTGTCGGCGTACGCCGGCAAGACCGTGCAGCTGCGGCTGCGGCAGGCCACCGACGCCGGGTTCCTGGAGCGGGGCTGGTTCGCCGATGACTTCTCGGTCACCGGCGGCGGCGCCACCACCTGGAGCGACGACGTCGAGGGCGGCGCGAACGGTTGGACCCAGACCGGTGGCAGCTGGGCCGGCACCAGCGGCGCGGGTTGGCACGTCGACTCGGGCACCCAGGTCAAGGCGCACTACTACCTGGCCGAGTGGCGCAACTTCGACGGCTTCGACAAGGGCCTGAAGTACGCCTACGACACCGTCTACTCGCACGAGGCCTGGAAGGTCGACCGGATCTCGTACAACGCCCCGGGCATGCTGGTCTGGTACCGGGACACCGCGCTCGGCAACGTCAACCACGTGAGCGCGCAGCTCACCGCCCTGCCGAGCTACGGCGCCAAGGGCGGCCTGCTGATCGTCGACTCGCACAACCGGCCGCTGCGCCGGGCGGGTGAGGCGGCCGTCAAGGACGAGTCGACGCTCGACAACCTGCCCAGCCGTCCGCAGTCCTCGAACGCGGCCTTCTCGCTCACCTCGACGTACCCCTTCCAGGAGTGCCTCGAGGCGACGGCCGAGCCGTACAGCGAGTACTGCACCAGCTTCGGCGCTCAGGCGCCGGTGGCCGGATTCAGCGACGCGAAGGGCTGGTACCCGGGGCTCGAGGTTCGCAGCGGGCGGCTCTTCGCCCGGGACAGCGACGCCTCGGTGGTCATCCCGTCGCGGGACGGCGTGCCGTACACCACCCGGATCACCAACCCGGACGGCACCCCGGCGACCGGCCTCTACGGCACCGACCTCGGGTTCACCGTGCTGGGTTCGGGCAACCCGGGTGACGCCAATGCGGCCTACGGCGTCACGATCACCATTCTGAAGACCGCGAAGGACAACTCGTACGCCACGGTGCACGTCACCCCGGCCACGAACTGATCCCGCGCGACGACCGATGAGGGGCCCGTCGGAGCTTCGGCTTCCGGCGGGCCCCTCGCCCGTTCCGCCCATCCGGATGGCCGGGCGGCGGAACCGGCCGGCGAGATATTGACAGCGACCGAACCCCGCTGTGACGATCTGAATGCTGTTCGTGACGGTGGCGTTTGTGCAGGCGACGGGGCGTTCGCCGACCCGATCCGGCACCGGCGCGGCGGCACCTGCCGCTACCCGGCGGCCACGGGGGACGGGGGACGAGGGTGTTTGCTGGGCTGCTCTCCGACGATGCCGGACGACTGTACGAGCTCCTGGTGGCGGAGACCAGCCCGCCGAGCGGCCCACCCGAGGCGTGCGAGACACCGGCCCTGGCGGAGCTGCTGCGGCACGCGCTGGTGTTCCGGACCCCGACGGGGCGCCTGCGCGCCGTGCCACCGGCCGCCGCCCTCCGCCGCCTGCTGCTCGCCCGGCAGCGGGAGCTGGCCGAGGCGAACCGGGAGCTGGCCGACCGGTACGCCGAGCTGGACCGGCTGGAACGTGACCTGCCCCGGCCGGGGTGGACGCCGGGCATCGGCGAGGTGGAACTGCTGCGCGGCGGCGACGAGATCGTCGGCCGCCTGCACGAGCTGGTGAGTGGGACCCGGCACGACTGCCGGCACGTCCGCGGGCAGCAGCTCGCCGACGGCCCGCCCGGCTGGCCCGCCCAGGTGCGGGGCGGCGCCGCGCGGGTCCGGGTGATCTGCACGCCCGAGACCCTGGCGCGGACGGCGGTCCCGCACCGCCCGGGGACCTGCCGGTTGCTGCCGCGACTGCCGGTCCAACTGACGGTGGTCGACGGGGTTGCCCTGGTCGGTCTCGGGTCGACGGCCGGGGAGGCGTTGCTGGTCCGGACCCCGGCGGTGGTCGAGGCCCTGGTCGACTACTTCGAGCTGCTCTGGCGGCGGGCGGTACCGCTGGAGCCACCGGCGTCCGTGCCCCCGGGCGGCCCGAGCAGCGATCAGCTCCGGGTACTCCGGCTCGCCGCCGCCGGACTGAAGGACGAGGCGATCGCCCGCAGCCTCGGGCGAAGCACCCGCTGGGTCCGGCGGCACATGGAGTCGTTGGAGGAGCGGTTGGGTGCCACCAACCGACTGACCCTCGGCATCGCCGCCGCCCGCAACGGCCTGGTCTGACCGACAAGTGCAGCTTGCGTCTGCAGCTTGCGGCCAGGCTGGCCACTTCGCCCTCCCGGCGGCCACCGGCCGCCGCGACAGTGGACGCACTCCGGCCCGCCAGCGCGGCGGACCCGGGGACGAGGGATCTACGCGGGAGGGCCGGGTTGAGAACGCTGTCCAGAATTCGGAGATGGGAAGTCGCCGCGGTCGCGGCACTCTCGGTGACCGTCCCGGTGATCGTCACGCCGACCCCGGCGTCGGCGATCGCCACCAGCTTCGACCACATCCTCTACTGGAACGACGTGCTGCTGAAGGCGTACCGGCAGACGGGTGGGCCGCCCACCGTCCTGTCCCGGGCCGGCGCGATGCTGCACATCGCCCTCTACGACACGCACACCGCGATCAACAACATCGGGGCGCCCTACCTCACCGACGCGGTGTACCGGGAGCCGGGAGCGACCTTCGATTTGAAGGCCAACCTCGACGTCGCCGCCTACAACCTGTTGCAGCTGCAACTCTTCCCGAACATCGATTTCTCCGCGGACTTCCAGAAGGCGCGGCTGGACGCGCCGAACTACGAGCCCGGACCGGGCGGCTTCAGCACCAGCATCGCCGAGTCGGTGGTCGACAACCTGCGGCTGAACCGGGCGAACGACGGATCGACGAACAACACCCCCTACACCCCGAGCACCGAGCCCGGCCAGTGGCGGCCGACCGACGGCGCCCCGGCCGCCTCGCCGAACTGGGGTCTGGTGAAGCCGTTCGCGCTCACCTCCGGAGCGCAGTTCCGTCCCGCCCCTCCTGGTGGGAACAGCACCCCGGCGAGCCTGCTGGCCAGCCACGATTACGCCGTGCAGGTCAACGAGGTCAAGTCGCTGGGCGCGTCCAACTCGACCACCCGGACGGCGACGCAGACCCAGATCGCCTACTTCTGGGCGAACGACCTGGACGGCACGTACAAGCCGCCGGGCCAGCTGTTCAAACTGACCCAGACCGTCGCCAAGCAGCGCGGGCTGAGCCAGGCGGCGAACGCGAAGCTCTTCGCTCTGGTCGGCATGGCGATGGCGGACGCGGCGATCACCGCCTGGGACGCGAAGTACCAGACCGCCATCGACCTGTGGCGGCCGGTCAGCGCGATCCGGGAGGCCGGCACCGACAACAACGCGGAGACAGCGGCGGACGCTAGTTGGCAGCCGCTCTCCAACAACGCCGGAGTGCCCTTCTCGCCGAACTTCCCGGCGTACGTCTCCGGTCACGCCACCTTCGGCGGGGCCTGGGCCGGCGTCATGCGGCGCTACTTCGGCACGGACAACGTCACCTACACCGCGACCACGGAGGATCCGCACGCGGTCGGCGTCACCCGCACCTTCAGCACCTTCACCGCCGCGGCAGTGGAGAACGCCCGCAGCCGGGTCTACCTCGGCGTGCACTACCAGTGGGACGGGGACAACGGCGTGGCGGCCGGTGACTCGGTCGCCGGACACGTCTACGCCAGCTATCTGCGCTGACCGGCACACGGCGGGGCCCGGCTGGAGCACACTGCTCCGGGCGGGCCCCGTCTCTTCTTACGCCGCCCGACGTCGAGTCAACTTTGGTGTGACACATTTCGACCCCCCAGCGCTCCGCTACGGGGCCTCATAATTCCGATCACGCTACGCGATCGTGGCCAAAACGTAATGTGAGCCGTCGCCAAATCCGTCCGCCTTTTGGTCCGGATTCGCCCGCAAAAGGTGCGCACCCCTTTGAGTAATTGCCCCGTGACAACGATGCAAACCCGTGTCATTGTGAGTGACGCATGACATGACAGTGATGGCCTTGGCTGCCTCTGTCATGTAACAGATCCACAAAGGAGGAGGACCTTTGAGGAGACTAGTCACAGCGGGCCTGGCTTCGGCTGCGGCCGCGCTGCTGGCAGCCGGTGTCGTCACGGCACCGGCGTCCGCCGTCCCGGCGGCGGAAGGCACCCCCGGCGTCGACCAGGCCAAGCAGCGCCCGGACAACCTCCCCAATCCCATCGCGGATCAGCAGCGGGAGGTTCGGAAGCAGGCCATCGCCGACCTGCTCCAGGGCAAGGCCAAGCTTCAGACGCGCAACGGCTCGAAGGTCATCCAGGTCAAGGACGACCTGTTCGTCGAGTACCAGCAGGCCCCGAAGGTGGACCCCATCTTCACCATGCTGGTCAACTTCGGCGACCAGGTCCACCCGACGACCGGCGGGACACCCGGCCCGGTGGTCAACCAGATCCCCGAGCCGGACCGCAACTGGGACGGCAATGCCACCGACGACAACAGCACCATGTGGCGCCCGGACTTCCACCGGGAGCACTACATGGACCTGTTCTACGGCGAGGGCGAGTCGTTCCGGGACTTCTATCTGAAGCAGTCGGGCGGACGGTACACCGTTGGCGGCGACGTCAGCGACTGGGTCACCGTGCCGTACAACGAGGCCCGGTACGGCAGCAACAAGATCTCCGACGCCGCCGGTACCTGGCCCTTCATCAAGGACAGCGCCACGTCCTGGTACGAGGCCCAGGTCAAGGCCGGCAAGACGCCGGCGCAGATCAAGGACTACCTCAAGCAGTTCGACATCTGGGACCGGTACGACTTCGACGAGGACGGCAACTTCAACGAGCCCGACGGCTACATCGACCACTTCCAGGCGGTGCACGCCGGTGAGGGCGAGGAGGCCGGCGGCGGCACCCAGGGCGAGGACGCCATCTGGTCGCACCGCTGGTACGCCTACTTCACCGACAAGGGCAAGACCGGCCCGGCCAGCAACCTCAAGGGTGGTGTGCAGATCGGCGACACCGGCCTCTGGATCGGTGACTACACCACCGAGCCGGAGAACGGTGGGCTGGGCGTCTTCGCCCACGAGTACGGTCACGACCTCGGTCTGCCGGACCTGTACGACACCGCGGGTGGCGACAACGGCGTCGGCTTCTGGAGCCTGATGTCCTCGGGTTCGTGGCTGGGCCACGGCACCGACGACATCGGTTCGACCCCGGGCTACATGGACCCGTGGTCGAAGCTCTTCCTGGGCTGGCTGAACCACACGGTCGTCGACGAGAACAGCGGCGCCACCCAGGTGACGCTCGGCCCGGCCGGCGACAGCGACGGGCCGAAGGCCCAGGCGGTCGTGGTCAACCTGCCCACTCAGACGCAGACGACGAACTACAACACCCCGTTCGCCGGCTCGTACGAGTGGTGGGGCGGCAGCGCGGACGACCTGGAGAGCAGGCTGACCCGCACCCTGGACCTGACCGGCGCGACGACCGCGTCGATCACCTCCAAGCTGCAGTACGACATCGAAGAGGACTACGACTACCTCTTCGCCGAGGTGTCCACCGACGGTGGCGCCAGCTGGAAGGAGCTCACCAACTCCTTGCACGACACCCTCGAGGACGGCAGCATCCAGGCCGGCATCGACGGCTCCAGCAACGGTGCCTGGGTCGACTCGACCTACGACCTGTCCGCGTACGCCGGGCAGACCGTCAAGTTCCGTTACCGCTACGCCACCGACGGCGGCGTGCACTACGCCGGCGCGTTCCTGGACAACATCTCGCTGACCAAGGACGGCGCCGTCGCGTGGACCGACGACGCGGAGACCCTCGCCTCGGAGTGGACCGTGAAGGGTTGGAACCGGATCACCGGCTCGGTGACCGGCATCTACCCCCGCTTCTACATCGCCGAGAACCGGACCTTCTTCGGGTACGACGACACCCTGCGGACCGGTCCGTACAACTACGGGTTCCTCAACAGCCGCCCGAACTGGGTGGAGCACCTCTCGAACCAGCCCGGCATGCTGGTCTGGTACGTCAACTACGCGTACGGCGACAACAACACGTCGGCGCACCCGGGCTACGGCCTCAACCTCCCGGTTGACGTCCGTCCGGACAAGATCAACGTCGGCGGCCAGGGCACCATCACCAACCGGCGCAACGGCTACGACGCGGCGTTCAGCCTGTACGCCAAGCCGGCCCAGACCTTCCACCTGAACGGCGTGGCGGTCACGGTCCCGGCGCTCGACCCGCAGCCGATCTTCAGTGACAAGGGCATCGGCAAGTACTGGAACTCGGGCAACCCGTGGAACTCGGTGAAGGTGGCCGGCAGCGGCACCACCATCGAGATCCTGAAGCAGGGCACCACCCCGACCAGCGACATGGTCGTCAAGGTCACCAACTGATCGGGTAGCAAGTCCGGAGGGGCCGGTGGCGGCGACGCCATCGGCCCCTTCCGCGTATCCACCGGCGTGAGGGTGTGACGGGCCGAAGCATTCCCAACAAAAAGTTGCTACAAATCGACGAACTTGTCTTCCCACCCATCACGGGAATGTCTATCTTCACCATTGGTCCCACTCGTGGGACCAATTCACCGGCCCGTACCCCCGTTGGGCCGGTTCCCTCACACCGGAGGTACCACGTGCGCAAAGTCGCAGTGGGTCTGCTCGGGCTATCGCTGACGGCGACGGGACTGGTGGTTGGCACGACCGCCAGCGCGGCGCCCACGCCCAAGTTGCCGGCGGCCGCTCCGTCGGTCGGCGAGCCCGCCCAGGTCGACCACGATCTGCCCAACCCGCTCGAGGAGAAGCGGCGGGCGCTGCGCCAGGAGGGTCTCAGCGAGGTCCTCTCCGGCAAGGCCAAGGCACAGAAGATCAACGGCAGCACGGTAGTCAAGGTCGGCCGGAGCGCGGCCGGCGCGGCCGGCGCGGTCGGCGCCGACGCGCGCGCCGCTCGCGCCGGCAACGGCCAGAAGGACCAGTACGTCGAGCTGCAGCGCGAGAAGTCGGACCGGATCTTCGTGATCCTGGCCGAGTTCGGCACCGAGCGGCACCCGTCCTACCCGGACAAGGACATCGACCCGGACACCCCCGGGCCGACCCGGTTCGACGGTCCGCTGCACAACCAGATCCCGGCCCCCAACCGGGCCGTGGACAACTCCACCGTCTGGCAGTCGAACTACGGCGCGGAGCACTTCCGCCAGTTGTACTTCGGCAACAAGCCGGGCGACGAGTCGCTGAAGCAGTACTACGAGGCCCAGTCCTCCGGCCGGTACCCGGTCGACGGCGAGGTCACCGACTGGGTCAGGGTCAGGTACAACGAGGCCCGCTACGGCCGGTCGAACGACCCGGTTCCGGACCCGGACCCGAACGACCCGCCGAACCCGGACGACGACCCGGCGGTCTGCCAGGACACCACCTGCCCGAACACCTGGGCGCTGGTGCGGGACGCCGCCAACCAGTGGGTCGCCGACCAGGAGGCCAAGGGCCGCACCGACGCCGAGATCGCGGCCGACGTGAAGTCCTTCGACCAGTGGGACCGGTACGACGTCGACGGCGACGGCAACTTCAACGAGCCGGACGGCTACATCGACCACTTCCAGATCGTCCACTCAGGCGGCGACCAGGCCGACGGTGACCCGCTGCAGGGTGAGGACGCCATCTGGAGCCACCGCTGGTACGCATACGGCACGGACATCGGCGAGACCGGTCCGGCCAACGCGCCCCTCGGCGGCACCGAGATCGGCGACACCGGCATCTGGATCGGCGACTACACGGTGCAGCCGGAGAACGGCGGCCGGAGCGTCTTCTACCACGAGTACGGCCACGACCTGGGCCTGCCGGACGACTACAACACCGGCGCCGCCGGCGACAACAGCCAGGAGCACTGGACCCTGATGGCCCAGAGCCGGGTCAGCGCCAAGAACGACGCCGGCATCGGCGAGCGTGGCGCGGACCTGGGCGCCTGGAACAAGCTGCAGCTCGGCTGGCTGGACTACGAGACCGTGGTCCCGGCCAAGCAGGACCCGCAGACAATCGACCTGGGCCCGGAGGAGTACAACTCCAAGAAGCCCCAGGCCGCGGTGGTGGTGCTCCCGAAGCGGACCTACACCTTCAACAACGGCAAGCCGGCCGAGGGCGCCAGGCAGTACTTCTCCGGCAACGACGACAACCTCAACACCACGATGACCCGGACGTTCGACCTCACCGGGAAGTCCAGCGCGTCGCTGTCGATGAAGGCCCGCTACAACATCGAGAACAACTACGACTACATGTACTTCGAGGCCTCGCTGGACGGCGGCAAGAGCTGGTCGGCCCTGCCGTTCAAGATCAACGGCACGCCGACCACCAGCAACGGCCGCAACGCCCTCACCGGTGACAGCGACACCAACGGTGACGACGAGCCGGACTGGGTCGACCTCACCGTCCCGATGGACGTGGCCGCGGGCAAGGTCGTGCAGTTCCGCTACCACTACATCACCGACGGCGGCGTGTCGGCCGGCGGGTTCTACGGTGACGCGATCACCGTGACCGCCGACGGGCAGACCGTCCTCTCCGACGGCGCCGAGGCCGGCGCGGGCGACTGGGCCCTCAACGGCTTCAGCATCGTCGAGGAGACCTACACCCGCGACTTCGCCAACTACTACATCGCGGGCAACCGGTCGTACGTCTCGTACGACCAGTACCTGAAGACCGGTCCGTACTACTTCGGCTACGCCAACACCCGACCGGACTACGTCGACCACTACGCGTACCAGACGGGTCTGCTGATCACGTACTGGAACCTCCGGTACGCGGACAACAACACCATGCCGTACGACAAGAAGCTCAACCCCGGCGGTCACCCGGGTGAGGGTCGCAACCTGAACATCGACTCCCGCCCGAAGCCGCTGTACAACCTGACCGGCAACCCCTGGCGGGCCCGCGTGCAGATCTACGACGCGCCGTTCAGCCTCAAGAAGGCCGACTCGTTCACCCTCCACGTGAACAGCGAGCCGCAGCACATCCGCGGCCAGGCCGCTGCCCCGCTGTTCGACGACAGCAAGCAGTACTGGTACCCGGAGCTGCCGAACCACGGCGTGAAGGTCCCGGTCAACGGGGTCAAGATCCAGGTTCTCAAGCAGAACGGCACCTCGATGCGGATCCGCATCTCCTGATCGAGGTTCCACCAGCACCACACGATGCCCGGGCGGGTCACCGCCCGGGCATCGCCCGTTCCGATGCGGATCGTCACCGCCTGACGCCACCGCCGGCCCGTAACGGGTGCCCGGCCGCTGACCGACGGGTCGGGCCGGCCCCGCGATGCCGGGACCCTAGGCTGTGGCACATGACCGAGCAGCGTGGCGGACCCGTCGACGAGTCCTGCGTCCTGCCCGAGGGGCCGTGGACGCACCGGTTCGTCGGCGCCAACGGCAGCCGCTTCCACGTCGTCGAGGCCGGCACCGGCCCGATGGTGCTCTTCCTGCACGGCTTCCCCGAGTACTGGCTGGCCTGGCGGGACCTGCTGCCCGCCGTGGCCGACGCGGGGTTCCGGGCGGTCGCGGTCGACCTGCGCGGTTACGGTGCGAGCGACAAGCCACCCCGGGGGTACGACGGGTACACCCTCGCCGCCGACGTGGCCGGGCTGATCCGGGCGCTGGGCGAGCGGTCGGCCACCCTGGTCGGCGCCGGGGCCGGTGGCCTGATCGGCTGGACGGCCGCCTCGTTCCACCCCACCCTGATCCGACGGCTGGTGGTGCTCGCCGCCCCGCACCCGCTCCGGTTGCGCGCCGCGATCTTCGCCGACCCGCGCGGCCAGTTCGCCGCCGCCACCCCGGCGCTGAAATTCCAGCTCCCCCGCTACGAACACGTGCTCACCCGGGACGACGCCGCCGAGGTCGAGACGATACTGCGCCGCTGGGGCGGGCCACAGTGGGTGGCCGGCCCGGACTTCGAGGCGTACGCCCGCTGCTGCCGCGAGGCGATGCAGATCCCGCAGGCCGCCTTCTGCGCGCTGGAGGGCTACCGCTGGGCGTTCCGGTCGGTGCTCCGGCTGCACGGCTACCGGTTCGTCCGGCTGATGCAGAAGCCGCTGGTCACGCCGACCCTGCAACTGCACGGCGCGCTCGACACCGCCTCCCTGCCGCGCACCGCGCAGGGCTCCGGCCGGTACGTCACCGCCCCGTACGAGTGGCGGCTGCTCGACGGGGTCGGCCACTTCCCGCACATGGAGGCGAAGGACCTGGTGCTCGGCGAGATCCTGCGCTGGACGAAGTCCTGACTCAAACCCGCTGCTCGCGCAGGTCGGTCACCTCGTTCGCCGGCGCCCAGCCCTGGTAGACGCCGAAGTCGAAGGCCTCCAGCCCCATCGCCTCAGCCACCGGCCAGCGTCCGCCGGTGTACTCCACCCGCAGCCAGCCGTCGTGCTGGGCCAGCACGATGAACGGCTGCCCCTGCCAGGTGCAGGTGGTCCGCACGTACGCCAGGTCGTCGACCTCGGCGGCCGGCACCACCCGGCGGTACCGGCCGGGGCGTACCTCCTCGAAGCCCTCACCCGGTTCCGGCTGGTAGAGCCGGACGTCGTCGCCGTCCGGGCTGGCCTGGTACTCGCGGCCCTGCCAGCGGGCCACGTAGCCGTCGCGGCTCACGGCTCGCCGACCCGCCGCCACAGCAGCGCGTCGGCGTCCAGGGTGGCGACCATCCGCTCGGTGCCGTTCACGGCGATCCGCCAGAGCTGCGCGCCGTGCGGCAGGCGCGCGCTGTCCACCTTGAACTCCGCGACCACGTCGCTGCTCTCCCCCGGGGCGAACCCGTTGCCCCGGAACGGCGCACGTTCGATCACCCAGCCCTCCATCGCCCGCATCGCGGGCTCGTTCTGGCCGCCGTACGGGATGCGGTAGAGGCTCGGCCGGTACGCCGGCCAGCGGAGCACGTAGATCTCCTCGGCGTCCCGGGAGAACGGCGAGCCCGGGTGGCCGAGACCGAGCGCGTCGTACAGCTGCGCCGGGGTGGTCAGGTGGGCCAGCTCGTTGGCCCGGTGCACGAAGCCGGAGACCCGGTCGTAGCCCCGCTCCAGGTAGTAGGCGAGCTGACTCGCGGCGACCGCCTTCTGCATGGTCACCGGGCGGGTGGGGTCGTGCGCCACCGGGGCGTACCGGGTCGGGGTGACCGGCGCCGGCTCGACGGCGGCCTGCTCCGGCTCGCTGTCCGGGTCGTCGCCGAGCCCCACCTCGGCGGCCCAGTTGGCCAGCCCGAGGACCTGCTCGCCCGGGTACTTCGCCCCGACCGGGGTCCCGGGGTTGACCGCGAACGACCAGCTCTCGTCGGGCCACCTGCGGATGAGCTGGACGAACTTGACCCGTACCGTCTCGACCGGCCCGTCGGCACGGTCCACCAGCCGCTCCGGCGAGGTGTAGACCACCACGTACGTCTCGCCGTCCAGCTCCTCGGTCCGCCAGACGAAGCCCGGGTCCCCCGGCCGGCTGCCCGGTGCCGAGTCCGGCGCGGCGGGCAGCAGCACCCGGGCCAGCAGCAGGGTGGAGAGGAACGTGTCCGTGCTGCCGCTGCCGGCGGCCGCGAGCAGGTCCTCCTCGACGACGTTCGCCGGCACGAAATCGACCGGCGCCGGCTCCTCGGGGCGGGGCGTGCCGGCCGCGCGACCGGCCCCGGTCGCCGACTCGGCCGGTGCCCTGCTGGGGGCGGCGGGCGGCGTGCTCGACCCCGCCGGCGGGGTGCCGGGCCCGGGCCGAGCCGGG
>NZ_JAEVHJ010000073.1:0-24286 GCF_016802855.1 Micromonospora sp. ATA51
TCTCTTCCCGATCACCCAAGGTCAACATCGCACGCACAGCGGAACATCCTGTCCCACCCAACCGCCAAGATCAAATGCTACGACCGGCTGAACCTGCCCCCGAGTGGGCGGCTCCGAAGGGCCAAACCTTCATCTCCCGCACAGCATCGACTCCGCAGCTCTGCCTACATATCAAGCTCCTTCGTCGTTCAGGGCACAACAATGCCGTTCAGATAGGGCATCTATCGAGGTCAGCGTGGTGAGCTGACGTTGGTGGGCTGCGACCGGTACGGTTGCCGGCCGTGACGTCGTCGGAGTTGGAGTCGTTGCCGCGGCCGTGGGGGCGGTTGACCGACCACATCGGACTGGGTGTGCTGTCGGCGCGGTTCGACCGGGATCTGCTGGAAGAGGTCATCAACCGCACAGGGCGGCGGGAGAAGCGGTCCCGGCGGCTGCCCGCGCACGTGATGATCCGCTACGTGATCGCGATGGGTCTGTTCTTCGAGGAGTCCTACGACGAGGTGATGCGCAGGCTGGTCGGCAACCTGCGCAAGCTCGGTTCCTGGGTCGATGACTGGCAGGTGCCGACCGCGTCGGCGATCACGCAGGCCCGCCAGCGGTTGGGGGTGGCGCCGCTGCGGGCGCTGTTCGAACGGGCGGCGGTCCCCTTGGCCTCGGCGGGCACGAAGGGCGCGTGGCTGGCGCGGCGGCGGTTGATGGCGGTCGACGCGACCAGCTTCGACGTGGCCGACACCGACGCCAACGTCGAGCGGTTCGGGCGGATGGGTTCGGGGCCGAAAGCGTCGGCGTATCCGAAGCTGCACGTCGCCGCGTTGGCCGAGTGCGGCAGCCACGCGATCGTCGGCGCGGTGCTCGGTGGCTGCCGTACCGGGGAGCGCACCCTGGCCGCGGACCTGGTCCCGGCGGTGGGGCCGGGCATGCTGGTGCTGGCCGATGCGGGCCTGTTCTCCTTCGAGCTGTTCGGCCGGTTCGCCGCCACCGGCGCTGACCTGGCCTGGCGGATCGGGGCGTCGGTGTCCATCGGACACCTGCGGTGGCTGCCCGACGGCTCCTACCTAGCGTTGATCTACCGGCCGGGGCTGAGCGCCGAACGCCGCCACCGGTTGGCCGAGCAGGCCAGGGCCGGCCACGAGATCCCGATCGAGTTGGCACGTCTGGTGCGGGTTGTGGAGTACATCGTGCCCGACCGCAACCCCGACGGCGAGCTGATCGTCGTGGTCACCACCGTGCTCGACCCCCACGACATCGACGCCAGCGACCTGGCCGGCGCCTACCAGCAGCGCTGGGAAGAAGAGTCCGCCCTCGACGAGCTCAAAACCGACCTACGCGGCCGCGGCGAGGTCCTGCGCTCCAAGACTCCCGACCTGGTCGAGCAACAGATGTGGGGGCTGCTGCTGGCCCACTACGCCATCCGCGCCCTGCTCCTGGACGCCGCCGACCCAGCCGGCTACGACCCCGACCGCATGTCGTTCATCAAAGGCGTCCGCGTCGTACGCCGCCAGGTCACCGACCAGGCGGCCATTTCCCCCTGAGCATCTTGCAGACGCCCTCACCGACACCCTCGCCGAGATCCGGCAACAGCCCAACCCCGAACGCCGGCACCGAACCTGCCCCCGCGTGATCAAACGCGCCCGGCACAACTCCTACCGCGTGAAACGCCCCACCGACCGGATCACTCGCCATCCGGGACCACCGACACCCCTGCTGGCCTGCCCAAACGCACAAACTTAACGGCATTGACGTAAGACCGCAGGTCATTCAGCTTGCGGGTCTCGGATAGAGCACCGTCTTAGGAAACCGATGCTCTATCCCCTGAGCTACGAGGGCGCGAGGGCCCAGCCTACCTGTCAGCGGGTGCCCCCGAGAACCCAGGAGTGCCCGTCGGTGCTCACGTATGCCAGCCGTCCCGCGCTCCGACCGATGGCGCACATGTGGAGCACACCCGGCGGCCCCAGACGGGGCATTCCATGACTGCTCCGCCGTGGTCACGGTTCTGCCGGCTCGCCGGTCTTGACTTTCCTGGTCCGTAAGTCGTAGCTTTCCGTTCGTGGCTAATTACCAAGCTGGTGATGGCTGGGACGCTCTCGGAGATCCCACCAGACGCGCCATCGTCGCGTGCTTGGCCGAGCGACCGCGGGCCGTCGGCGAACTCGCCGACGAGCTGCCGATCAGCCGGCCTGCGGTGTCCCAGCATCTGAAGGTGCTCAAGGACGCCGGACTGGTCACCGCCCGCGCCGCCGGCACCCGCCGGGTTTATCGACTCAATCCGGCAGGCGTGGCCGCGCTGCGCGATCAACTTGAGACGTTCTGGAACCGAGCGCTGGACGGCTATCAGGACGTCGCCGAGCAACCACCCGAGGAGCCGTCATGACGGAAACAACAGCCGCGGTCGTCCGCAAGCAGATCGTCGTCCAAGCACCGATCGAGCATGCCTTCACTGTGTTCACCGAGCGGTTCGGCGACTTCAAGCCGCCGGAGCACAACCTGCTCGGCGCGCCGATCGCCGAAACCGTGTTCGAGCCGAAGGTCGGCGGGCACATCTACGACCGCGCCGCCGACGGCAGCGAGTGCCGCTGGGCGCGGGTGCTCGCGTACGAGCCACCTGGCCGGGTCGTGTTCAGCTGGGACATCAGCCCGCAGTGGCAGGTGGAGACGGAGCCGGACAACACCAGCGAGGTCGAAGTCCGGTTCGTTGCCGAGACCCCGCAGCGCACCCGGGTGGAGCTGGAGCACCGCCACATCGACCGGCACGGCCCCGGCTGGCAGGCCGTCAGCGACGGCGTGGCCCACGACGAAGGATGGCCGCTGTACCTCGCCCGCTACGCCGCGCTGTTCACCGAGGGCAGCCGTTAGCAGCAGCACCCACTGTCACACCCGGTCAGATCCCGGCGCGACCTCCCACCCCGACAGCGACCCAGCCCACGGCCGCGCCGACCCGCGACCCGTCCGGGCGCGCATCACCACCCTGGAATAACAGCCACAGCAGAAGGTGGGGCATGAGGGGGTTCCGGCACCGCCGGAACCCCCTCAGCACGGCGGTGAGGCCTGCCGCTCGGACTCAGAAGG
Organism: Micromonospora sp. ATA51; assembly: GCF_016802855.1. Taxonomy (NCBI): domain Bacteria; kingdom Bacillati; phylum Actinomycetota; class Actinomycetes; order Micromonosporales; family Micromonosporaceae; genus Micromonospora; species Micromonospora sp. ATA51. The sequence continues at coordinate 3,067 of NZ_JAEVHJ010000073.1, forward strand.
CGTCGGCGAGCTGCCCACGCAGCTTCGTCAGCGCCCGGGCCAGCAGCCGGGACACGTGCATCTGCGAGACGCCGATCTGCTCGGCGATCTGCGACTGGGTCAGGTTGCCGTAGAAGCGCAGCGTGAGGATCTTCTGCTCGCGCTCGTCGAGGGTGGCGAGCGCCGGGCCCAGCGCGACGCGCAGCTCGGCCAGCTCGAACTCGCCGTCCTCGCCGCCGAGCATGTCGCCCAGCTCGGTGGCCCGGTCGCCGTCGCCGGTCGGGGTGGACAGCGACACGGCGTTGTAGGCGCGGGCGCCCTCCAGGCCCTCCAGGACCTCTTCCTCGGTCAGCTTGAGGTGGGCGGCGATGTCGGCGACCGTCGGCGAGCGGCCGAGGGTCTGCAGCAGGCAGCTGTTGGCGTCGGAGATGGCCAGGCGCAGCTCCTGGAGGCGACGCGGCACCCGGATGTCCCAGGTGCGGTCGCGGAAGTGCCGCTTCAGCTCGCCGATGATGGTGGGGATGGCGTAACCGGCGAAGTCGACGCCCCGGGACGGGTCGAACTTGTCGATCGCCTTGATCAGGCCGACGGCGGCGGTCTGCGCCAGGTCGTCGGTGGGCTCGCCCCGGCCGCTGTAACGGTGGGCGAGGTGGTTGGCGAGCGGCAGCCAGGCCTCGATCGCCTTGTCGCGCAGCGCGGCACGCGACGGGTGGTTGGCGGGCAGCGCGGCCATCGCGTTGAGCAGATCCGCGGCGCTGTCGGTGAGTGCGCGCGGGTCGAGCTTCTCGGTGGTGGACGGCGGTGTGGTCGCCTGCTCGCTGATCGTTGGCGCGGTCATGGGTGGTCCTCCCTGCACCTCGTCCGCGGATAAGAGACGTGACGCTTTGGTTTAGCTTCAAGTGGGCCGTTCGGGACTCACCTTAGCCTGATCGGCTCTGCGAAATCTAGCCGAAAGTATGATGTGCTTAAGCGATTTTCGGTCATGAAAGCCCTAAAAAGGGCAAAGCTCGAGGGGCTTGTGATCACGGTTACCGGGCCGCCTGCCCGACCGGTCGTCGCCGGACGCCCCCCGGCCGCTGACCGCTCGGCCCATCGCCCGCGCCGACCGTCAAGGAAGAACACGACAAACGGTTCGCACTGTCGGCTATCCGTCGTTGTCCCGTCTGCGGGACCACCCGTAGCGTCCCTGTGTACACGTCTACGGAGGCAACGTGCTGGATCCCGCCGCTCCGCAACTCGTCGTCAACGCCCGGGTGCTGCTCTTCAGCTGGCAGCCGGCGGACCCCGACGCGGTCGCGGCGATCCTCCCGGCCGGGCTGCTGCCCTGCCCGGACCGGCAGGTCTTCCTCTGCCAGTACGTCGTGGACGACGACTGTCAGACCTCCGGCTTCGGGGCCTACTCGCTGACCTACCTGGGGATCTCGTTGGTGGGGATGGACCCGCCGGACGGCGACGGTCCCGGCGGCTGGTGGAGCCACTACTTCGCCTCCAGCCCCCGGGTCCGCGAGTACGCCGCCGCCCGGGGCGTCCCGGCGCAGGCCGGGCAGACCACCGTCGAGGTGCGGGGCGACCGGCTCACGACGGAGACCCGCGCCGACGGGCGGCCCATCATCCGGACCGTGGCCCGGGTCGGCCAGACCAGCCACCGCGTGTGCAGCGGCCACCACCGTTACCTGACCGGGCGGGACGGGGAGCTGACCAGCGCCGACTACCCGTACGTGGCCGAGCCGGTCACCCCGTTCGAGATCGAGTCGGTGGAGTTCCTCGCCCCCGAGCACCCGGTCTATCCGCTCCGCCCGGCGAACCCGCTCAACATCTGCTGGGGCTTCTACTCCCCACGGGTGTCGTTCGCGTACCCGGCCGGGCCGAACGCGCTCGACGAGCCACCGGCCGCCGAGCCGGTTCACCAGGCGCCGGCCCGCCGGGCCCGCAGCGGCCTGCCGTCCGGGTCGTAGACCAGCCGGTACGCGGGCAGCGCCCAGAACCGGGTGTGCCAGGGCAGCCGCTCCGGCCGGTGCGGGCGCAGCCGGCCCGGCGGGCGGGGACCGACCCGACCCCCGTCGTGCCAGCGTTGCAGCGCGTCCGCCGCGTCGATGATCGCCCGCACCGCAGCGGCCGGGTCGAGCAGGTCGTGGTCCTCGCCACCGTCCGGGTCCCGGTCCAGGTGCTCCCGCCACAGCCGCAGCCGCAGGTCCCGGGCGAAGACCCGGGCGCCGTCGCCGAGGCCGGCCGGGTCGGTGGGCGCCCGCTCGTCCCGGGTATCGTCCAGCACGGCGCAGGACAGCTCGCTGTCGTGCGTCCAGGAGCGGCGGTTGAAGTTGTCGCTGCCGACGCTGGCCCAGACGTCGTCGACCACGCAGACCTTGGCGTGCACGTAGACCGGGGTGCCCTCGTGGTTCTCCAGGTCGAAGACGTGCACCCGGTCCGGCGCCGCCTTCTGGCAGAGCGAGAGCGCCTGCTCCCGGCCCACCATGTTCGGCGGCAGCGCGAGCCGGCCGTCCACGTCCGGGTGGCGTGGCACGACGGCGACCAGGTGCAGGTCGGGCTGCTCCCGCAGCGCCGTGGCGAAGAGGTCCGCGACCTCGGTCGACCAGAGGTACTGGTCCTCCAGGTAGATCAGCCGCCGGGCCCGGCGTACCGCCTTGGTGTAGCCGCGGGCCACCGTCCGCTCGCCGTCCGGGGCGAACGAGTACCGCGGTCGTACCGCCGGGTAGGTGCGCAGCACCTGGATCTGGTGCGGTCCGCACGGCGGCGGATCGGCGGGCTGGTCCGGCAGCGGGTCGGGGCTCAGGTCGGAGCCGCGCAGCCGGTCCCGCAGGTAGGCCAGCGGGTTCTCCGAGTCCAGCGGCATCGGGTCGATCCACCGCTCGCGGAAGGTCGTGTCCAGCGCGCCGACCACCGGGCCTCGCACCGCGAGCTGGACGTCGTGCCAGGGCGGGTGGTCGCCGTACCTGGGAGACATCCGGACGGCCTGCGGGTCGCCCCGGTGCGTGGCGTCGTCCCGCCGGCTGTGGCACAGGTCGATCCCGCCCGCGAAGGCGATGTCCCGCTCCGGGTCGTCCGGGTGGCGCAGCACCACGAGCTTCTGGTGGTGTGAGCCGCCGCGCCGGACCCGCTGGTCCAGCAGCACCTCGCCGCCGGCCGCGCAGATCGCCTCGCTGAGGTCGCGGTTCTCCGCCTCGCTGTAGGAGAGCGCGTCGAGGTGGGACCGCCAGATCAGACCCTTGACCACCACGCCGCGCTGGGCGGCCTGCGCGAAGAGCTGCGCCACGGTCGGGCCGTCCGGGCGCATCCGCTGATCCGGGTCGCCCCGCCAATCGGTGAAGAAGAGATGGTCACCGGTCTCCAGCGCCGCCACCTCGTCGACCAGCCGGTCGAAGTACGCGGCGCCGTGAATCAACGGCTCGGCGAGGTTTCCCGTCGTCCAGACGGGTAACTCAGACCCCGGGTTGGCACGTTCCTGCGCGGTGAGGAACCAGTCCTGCAGCGCCACGTTCCAGCCTCCCGAGGTCGACAACCGTCCTCACGGTAGGACCCCCACGGCGGGTACGCACGCCGGCCGCAGGTCGACGCCCCTCGTGGTGGCCGCCGCACCCCTAGACGCGACAACCCAGGAGGCCCGAGCATGCCCGCCGAGACGACGAACGCCGTGACCGAGTACCGCGAGCCGGCGGTCGAGAGCGAACGCGGCGCGGTGGTGGCGGTCTTGCTGATGGTGATCCTCGGGGTGGCCGGCATCTTCGCGGTGTCCTGACCGCCGGGCGGGCGCCCCGGACGAACCGGGACGCCCACCTCGTACGGGGGGATCAGGGACGCGGGCCCTGGCCGCCGGTGTGCGGCAGGCGCGTCGCCGGGACCACGCCGAGCTTGCCGGCCTGGAAGTCCTCGAACGCCTGGATCAGCTCGTCCCGGGTGTTCATCACGAACGGACCGTAGTGCGCCACCGGCTCCCGGATGGGCTGGCCGCCCATGATGTAGAGCTCCAGGGCCGGGGTGTTGCCGTCCTGCTTCGCGTCCGCGGTCACCCGCAGCGCGTCGCCGGCGCCGTGCACCGCGAGCTGCCCGGTGTGGATCGGCCGCCGGTCGGTGCCCACGGTGCCGCGGCCCGCCAGCACGTAGACCAGCGCGTTGAAGTCGGGCCGCCAGGGCAGGCTCAGCTCCGCCCCCGGCTGCACCGTCACGTGGGTGATGGTGATCGGGGTGTGGGTGGAGCCCGGCCCGCGGTGCCCGGCGACCTCGCCGGCGATCACCCGGATCAGCGCGCCGCCGTCCGGCGTGGTGAGCAGCGCCGACTCCTTGCCGCGGATGTCCTGGTAGCGCGGCGGGTTCATCTTGGCCGCCTTCGGCAGGTTGACCCAGAGCTGGAGGCCGTGGAACAGGCCGCCGCTCGTCACCAGGTGCTCCGGCGGCGCCTCGATGTGCAACAGGCCACTGCCGGCCGTCATCCACTGGGTGTCGCCGTCGGTGATGGTGCCGCCGCCGCCCTGCGAGTCCTGGTGGTCCATGATCCCGTCGATCATGTAGGTCACCGTCTCGAAGCCGCGGTGCGGGTGCCACGGCGTGCCCTTCGGCTCGCCCGGCGCGTAGTCCACCTCGCCCATCTGGTCGAGGTGGATGAACGGGTCCAGCTCGGTCAGCGGCACCCCGGCGAAGGCCCGGCGAACCGGGAAGCCCTCGCCCTCGAAGCCGCTCGGCGCGGTGGTGAGCCGGCGGACCGGCCGGAAGCTGGTGGACTCGTCGAGCCGGGGCAGGCGGGGCAGGACGAGGACGTCGTCGACGGTGATGGCGGGCATCGCGGGCTCCTTAGTTGTCGGCCGGGGTGGACGACGCGTCGCGGGCGGCGCGCAGGCGCCGGCCGAGCCGCTCGAAGACCCGGGTGAGGCAGGCGACCTCGGCGTCGTCGAGGTCGTCCATCAGGTGGGTGCGCACCGACGCCAGGTGGTGCGGCGCGGCGTCGCGGAGGGTGAGAAGTCCGGCGGCGGTGAGCACGGCCTCGCTGCCCCGGCGGTCCTCCGGGCAGGACTCCTTGGCGACCAGACCGCGCTTCTGCATGGAGGAGATCTGGTACGTCAGCCGGCTGGGGGAGAAGACCAGCCGGCCGGCCAGCTCGCCCATCCGCAGTCGTTGCCCCGGCGCCTCGGAGAGCAGGACCAGCACGTGGTAGTCGGCGAAGCTCAGCTCGCTGTCCGCGCGCAGGTCCTCCTCGAGCTGGGTGAACAACCGCTGGCTCGACTCGATGTACGCGCGCCAGCTGGCCAGCCGCTCGGGGTTCAGGCTCTCGGTCACAGCTAGGACGATAGCACTACTTCAAATTTAAACAAGTGCCGTCCGTCACAGGCTGAGCCCGGCCGAGAGGGAGCCTGGCGAGAGCCACCGTTGCAATTTGAACGAAAGCGGCGGAGGGGAGGGGAGGGGACGGGCACCCGGCCCGGCGGCATCGCCTCGGCGGCCGTCACCGCCCTCACCACCTGGGCGTTCGCCCAGCTCCCGCTGCACCGGATCGAGCTGTGCCACGCGGTGGCCAACCGGGCCTCCTGCCGGGTCGCCGCCCGGGCCGGCTACCCGGCCGAGGGCACCCTGCGGGAGTCCTACCGGTACGGGGACGGCCGGCGGTACGACGAGCACCCGCACGCCCGGTTGGCCACCGACGGCTGACGCCACCGCACTAGTGTTCGAGGCGTGGATGACCTCGAACTGCTCGACTGGCGGGAACGGGTGGCCCGGCTGTACCTCTCCGACCTCGACCTGACCGGGTTCCGGGCGGAGCGGGACGAGCTGTTCCGCCGGCACCCGCAGAGCCCGCTGCCAGTCGAGGACCGGGCCGGCTTCACCGGGCTGCGCTACCACCCGCCGAACCCGGACGCCGTGGTGGAGGCGCCGCTGCGCCCCGCCTCGGGCACCGAGAGCATCGACACCGGCGGGCCGGACGGGGTGGTGCGCTACCGGCGGGTCGCCATCGCGGACACGCCGTGGGGGCCGCTGACCCTGTGGTGGATCGAGGCGTACGGCGGCGGGCTGTTCGTGCCGCTGCGCGACGGGACCTGCGGCACCGCGGCGTACGGCGGCGGCCGGTACCTCACCGACACCGTCAAGGGCACCTTCGGCCGGGGGCTGACCGTGCTGCCGGGCGGGCGGGTCCGGCTCGACGCCAACTACCTCTACAACCCCTCCTGCGCAATCAATAGTTCGTACGCCTGCCCGCTAGCTCCGCCGGAAAACACGGTTGACGTGCCGATCCTGGCGGGGGAGCTGGACTACCCACGGCGGGACTACTGACGTAGCGGGACGGCGTGCCGTTGCGTCGCCGTTGTTGACACCCGTACGGTGTGCCCCATGTCTCTGCATGCGCGCACCGTGGGTGTCGTCCGGCTGTCCCGTCACAGCAACCGGCCGGATGACCCGTCCACGTCCCCTGAGCGGCAACGGAAGGTCATTGAGGGGGACCCGAGCCTCACGATCATCGGGTGGGCTACTGACCTCGGGGTGTCTGCGGCCAAGATCCCGCCGTGGGATCGGCCGGAGCTGGGGGAGTGGCTACGCCGCCCGGAGGATTGGGACACGCTGGCGTTTTGGAAGCTTGACCGGCTGGTGCGGTCTGTCGGTGACTGGGCCGAAATGATCAAATGGTCGCAAGGGCAGCCCAACAACACGGGGCTACCGCCGGTTGACCGGCCGAAAAACCTTGTGAGCATTGCTGACAAACTCGACCTGAGTACCCCGACGGGTAAGGCTATGGCTCAGATTACGGCCGTGTTCGCTGAGCTTGAGGCGGCCATTGTCAAGGAACGTGTAAACGCCGCCCGCTCTGAGATGTACGCGGAAAAGCGTTGGCCCGGTGGCAGGTACCCGTACGGCTACAAGCCGGTAAGGCTGGAAACGGGCGGCTGGAAGTTGGAGATTGACCCGGAGGCGCACGCGATCGTTACGGAACTTGTTAACCGGGTGATTGCCGGTGAGCCTGCTTTCGCTGTCCAGCTTGATTTGCAGAGTCGGGGGGTGCCGACCCCCAAGGGCGGCAAAACGTGGGGGAACGTCAACGTCAGCCAAATGCTGCGGTCCCGGGCGCTGCTGGGTGAGGCCACGTACAAGGCGATCACGTCCGGCGAGGGTGTGCCGATTGACCCCGTGCGGGCTGAGCCGCTGATTACGTTTGAGCAGTGGAACGCGCTACAGGATGTGCTTTCCCGGGCCGGGAAGCGGGAACGGGTGACCGGGGCGAGCATGCTGCTGGACGTGGCTTTCTGTGCTCTCTGCGGTTCCCCGATGTACCGCCGGAACATGCCGGCCAGCAACGTAAACGGGCGCGTACGGAAGGCGTATCTGTACTACGGCTGTGGGGGCCGCTGGTCCCGGCGCGTTCCTGACTGTGAGGCCAAATCGGCTGTGCGGGGGGACAAGCTGCATCCCATCGTTGAGCGGCTGTTGTTGGCGGAGATTGGCCCGCTTGAAATCCGGCAGACTGTCAAGGTTCCCGGGGTGTCTCACGCGGCGGAGATTCGGGAGCTTGAGACGGCCCTTGATGACCTGTTGGCCCGTAGCACTGGCAAGGGGGAAGCCGTGGCCCGGGTGTACGCCAAGCGGATTGAGGCGGTGGAGGGCAAGCTAGCCGCCCTGGCGGCCATCCCCGAGCGTGCCCCGTCCGTCCGTGAGGTTGGCACCGGGGAGACGTACGCGGACCGTTGGGCGGCTGCCAGCGAGGATGAACGGCACCAGCTACTCAAGGCGTCCGGTATCCGGGTTGAGGTTGCGGCGAACCAGGGTGGCTCGGTGAGGTTCGGTCTGTTCGATCGGCCGGAGGGGTTCCGGGGTGCCGTTGCCATGACCGTTGAGGATGGCGCGCAAGTGGCGGTGTACCTGCCTCACGCCCTGGCCGAGCGTGCCACCGGGAACGCTGCCCGGGTGACGTACGCGCAAAGGTCGCAACTGACCCCCTGACGGCCCCTGAGAGCGTCTAAACGGCCCCGGAGGTAGCCCAGCTACCCCGGGGCTTTCTCATGCCCTGGCTGCCCTGTTGGGTGGCCGTACGATCATCACGCGGCCCCAATTGAGGGCCGCCACCAATCTTGACGAACCGTTTACACGGCGTGGCTCTGCCATGCCCATTTACCGGGAGGTTTTACGTTGAACGCTGACAGGTGCATTACTTGGCAGGGCCACACCATTTGTGCCCCGGAGGGGTTGAGCGTCCAGGAATGGGCCGATGCCGCCTCCGATGATCCGGCCATGACTGAGGCTGACGTTATCGGCATCTGGGAGATAGCCGGGGCGTTTGCTGCGGCGGGTATCGAGTGACGGCCCCGACGTGCCCGCACGGCCCTCTGACGCTTTCCCCGGACGGCACGGTTTGGACCTGCTCTGACCCCGGGTGGCCGTGCCAGCCTGAGCTGGCGGAGCAACCATGCCGCCCTGATCCCCGCGCGAACCTCCACCGGGGCCGCCCGGACGGCTACGCGGGCAACGGGGCTAGGCCGTCCCGGGTAGCCACCGGGAAGCCAGGGCGGACCATTCCACGGCCCGTAAACGACTACCGGCGGACCATCCGCAACTGCCCGGACGTGACGGGTTCCAACCTCGCCGTGGCCCTGCTGATGGCTGAGTATGCGGATTACGACACGGGGATGCACTGCTTTCCGTCGCAAAAGAGGATTGCGGCGGAGATCGGATTTAAGTCCGCCCGACAGGTACGAACCATCCAACAGTGGCTTGAGGTTGTGGGCTGGTTGCACTTCACCGGGGAACGGGTGGAGTCGGACGGGGACCACCAGGGCAACAAAATCTGGTGGCTAACCATCCCGGAGTGTCCTCACCGCCACGACGGTTCGGCCCTGCCCGTGGTCAAGGATTGACCTACCGGAAGTCCTGTTCCGGTTACCTATCATGGTTTACCCATCAGGGTAAACCAATCAGGGACTACCTATCAGGGTTCTAAATAACGGGCCCCTCAAGGGGGCCCATGCCTTGGTGGAAGTTCTAGAACCAACTAAGGGAAAGGCAGCCTTACGGGCTGTCTACTAGACAACCCCTTCCTCAACCTCCACCACCACGGCCAACTAAGAAAGTGTTTCGTGCTGATCTTGAGAGGAGGTGGAAGCAATCAGCTTCTCCACCTGTACCAAGTGTCGCAAGCTAATCCCAATGGGCACCGGAAGCCGGTGCCCTGACTGCAAGCCTAAACCGTTCGCCACGGCACAACGGCCGTACGCGAACAACCGCAGCCACCCGCCAGAGTGGTACAGCACCAGGGCTAGACGCATGAAGTCAGCCTTCCTGGCTGACAACCCGACGTGCCTTGACTGTGGCAAACCAGCCACCCACGTTGATCATGCAATCCCGGTGAGTGTCTGCCCTGATCTGTTGATGGAGGTGGGCAACTGGCGTCCGCACTGTGCGGCCTGCTCTGCCCGGCAAGGGGCGAGGATCGCCAACGGCAGGCGCTACGGCAGCAAGGGCCAACGGCCCGATCCGTACGGACCCACCATTGTTTAGCAGACGTAGGGAATTGTAGGGGCTAGTTCGATAATGCTACTACACCGACCCACCCCACACAGACGATTACAGCGACAGGAATCGCAATGTCCAGTAGCCGCACAATCAAGGGAGCTGGTCGTCCCCCCCGGTCTACACGAACCCACGTCACCGATCTCCATAGCAGTGCAGCGAATACGACCATTAGGGCAATGGCAAACGCCGTCATCACTCGGTCAACGGTTATGTATCCGCTGGCTACTGCCCAAAGGTAGGCCACACCGAGGACCAAGAGATTAGCTAGCACGTTAATCAGAACGTCCATGGCGACGGAGCGAAGGGGCTTGGCCGGCGGAGGCGTCGGGGGACGGCTAGTACGTCTGTTGCGTATCTGACGCTGGAGGCGGGTTGTCACCACCTCAGGATGACTGACCCCCGCAACCGTGCAACCCCTGGCACCAGGGGGCATCGGATTCTTTCCTGACCCCCTTCTGGATTCCCCATGTCTTAGTGCTTTTTGTGCGGGCGTAACAACGTAACCGCGGCCTGTCACGATAAGCCACTTCAATGCGCTGACCTGCGGAAACGCACGAACCAGCGTAACAAGCTTCGTAACCATTCGTGGCATGCCCTGTCACGTTTCCCGGAAGGGAGAGAGTATGCACAACTTCAAACGCTGCCGGGCATGCGGCAGCCCCGTAAAGGGCAACCGCTTCTTCTGCGAAAAGACGGCTTGCCAGCGGAAAGCCGCTGCCGAACGGATGGCCCGTAGCCGTGCCAGGAAGGCAGGGAAGGCCGCTACGCCTTCCGGCCCCGTCGTGGTTGAGCACCAGGGCGAACAGACCCCGGCGGACGTTCTAGACGCCCCGGCGGTAGCGCCGTGGGGACAGCACTTTGACGACCACGGCGAAATGTGGATGTGGTCCCTGCACGCCGGCCGGGACCCGCTCGGCCGGGATTACTTCCTGATGCTTGGTGAGGCGCTGGACGCCGACCCCCGCCGGTACCCGGCACCGAATTGGCATGGCCTGAGTTGGGCTCAGGCACTCAAGTACGCACGGAAGACGGGAGACAACTAATGCTCAAGGACTACACCTGGTGCTCTGCTCACCGCGTCGGGCACCCGCTGGACGGGGGAACGTGCCCGGACTGGCTGGACGCTTTGCGCACCCGTGAGGCTGTGATTAGCCAGCGTCGGCAGGAATGGCGACGGGCTAAGAACCGGGCCGGACGGTTCCGCAATTGCATTGCGTGCGGACGCAAGTTTGACGCCGGACAACCCCGGCGGGGTCGGCCGGTAGAGATGTGTTCCGCTGCCTGTCAGGAAATCCGGGATAACGACCTTCGGAAGATGCGGCATGCCGGGATTGCAACCCGCCGGAAGCGGCCTGCTCACGGTTTGCGTACCCGAGGTGTTCTGCGGGCTACCCCTGAGCTGCTGGATTTCCTCGCGGCTTTCCCGGATGGCTGGTCGCATGACGGGGATTCACGCGCCGAATAAAAGGTAATGGGTGGGAAGAACCACGGTTTGGGCAAACCGAGGGGTCCGGTGTTCCACGACACCGGGCCCCTTTTTGTTTGCCCTGGAAAGGGAGTGATTACACATGGAGAATCTTGTTACCGCGTTCCGTCAGCTTGAGGCTGACGACCTGGACGTTATGGCGGATGAGTTTTACACCCGCACCGAGAAGTGCCTTGAGAACGGGCAGGACGCTTGGGCTCAGGTTTACGCGCTGATTGCGTGCGCCGCTATTGATGCGCTCAACGAGCAGTGAACGAGCCTACGCGACGGGCTGAGGGCAGGAACAGTAACGGGGGTTGCGCTTACTGCGGTAAGCGATTCAGTCCCCGTACGTGGGCCCCGAATGTTCGCGGCGGTGTTTGTTCGCTGACTTGTCATGAGCGGCGGACAGGGATTCATCCTGTCCGACCGGACCGAATGGCTGGCAAAGCCCAAGCCTAAGCGCCGCGTACGCGACAACTGAATAGACAACTCCACAACAACTGAATACGAATACCAAGCCTTTAGCCGTCCCAATCGGGGCGGCTTTTTTTGTTGATTGGAGAAACTGTCTTGACCGCTCTTGACGATGTGGCCCTGCACGCTAAGCGTGCTGCGCTCGTTAATAACCTGATTCAGATTGCCGACAACCCGACCCTTTCGGTTGAGGCGCGTAACGCTGCGATTGACACCCTGGCCCCGGCCGAGGTTGAGCAGCGGACCGTTACCGAGGTTGCCCCGGTTGAGACTCGCGCTGCCGTTGAGGCTGAGCAGCGTTCCGCTATTGCCGCTAACCCGGTCGGCGTGCCCGGTACCCGTACCGAGGTGCGCGCTGGTGACCTGCTCGCCTCTGAGGTGCGCGCCATTGGTGGCGCGGCTGGTATGGGTGCGGCTTTCACCCCGGCTGAGAACGCCACGTTTGTTCTGGACTTCCTGGCTAAGCAGTCCGTGATTTTCCGCTCCGGTGTGAATGTCATTCGCACGTCGGGCGATTCGATCGTTCTGCCGCACCTGGTTTCGGATGGTTCGGCGGGTGCTATCGCTGAGGCGGGCACCATTCCGCTGTCGGACCCGAACGCGGAGAGCCTGACCGCCGTTCCGCGCAAGTTTGCTCAGGGCACCCGGGTTGCGAATGAGGTCCTGGCGGACAGCAAGCCTGCCGCCCTGGACGCGCTCGGCAAGTCGCTTATTCGCTCGGCTGGTCTGGCGTACGACCTTTCCGCGTTTGAGGGTAACGGCACTGCGCCGAACCTCCGTGGCTTCAAGAACGTTGCCGGTATCGGCGCGGTTTCCATGGGTGCGAACGGTGCTGCCGTTACCAACCTGGACCCGATTGCGGATGCTCTCGGCCTGCTGGCTGAGGCGAACGCGGATGATGAGTCCGCCGTTATCGTCATGACCCCGAAGGTGTGGCGCGCGATTATGAAGCTGAAGGAGGCGACGGGTTCTAACAAGTCGCTGATTCAGGATTCGGCCGGAAGTGCCGCCGGCGGTGTTACCCGGGCACTGTTTGGTCGTCCGGTGTTCCTGTCCGGCAACCTGAGCCTCACTGAGACTCAGGGCACCTCCGGTGCCGTGGCGTCGAGCATTTACGTCTACGTCCCTTCCGAGGTTTACGCGGTCGTCCGTGAGGATGCCGTCTTTGACGTTAACCCGTACGTGTACGGCGCGACTGACGAGACGCTTGTTACCGCCAAGATGCGTGCGGACATTCTGGTGCCGAACCCGGCTGCCGTGGTTCGTATCGCTGGCGTTCTCTGATTCATTCCGTGAGGTGCCCGGCCCCTGCTTGGGGGTCGGGCCCCTTCCTTTTAAGGAGGTGACCCATTGGGTTTCTGGGATCGAATGAGGGAACGTCGGGCAGCACCGGGGCCGAACCCGTCTAGCGGTATCGCTGAGGCTTTTGCCAACCAGGGCCCTACATGGGCCGGGGTGAACGTTGGTCAGGATGCGGCGCTTTCCCTGTCTGCCGTTTACACCTGTGTTTCGCTGGTGTCTGACGCCGTGGCAGCTTTGCCGATTGACACTGTGCGGACCGTTGGCGATACCCGTAAGCCTGTTTCCGGGCCGGCTTGGCTGAGCCAGCCGAACCCGTTTGATACGCCGTTTGACTTCTGGCAAAAGGTCATGACAAGCCTTTTGACGGACGGGAACGCTTTTGTGCGGGTGTTCCGTGGCGGGAACGGGAAGGTTGTTGCGGTGCTGCCGCTCGACCCTCGCACGGTGCGGGTTGAGCTTACGGAGGATGGTTCCGGCGTTCTTTACAAGGTTGCTGACGTGACCCTGTTCGCTCGGGACGTAATCCACGTTAAGGGGTTCGCTACCGCTAACAGCCTCCGTGGCTTGTCGCCCCTTGAGAATGCCCGGCAGACCATCGGGGCCGGGTTGGCTACGGAGCAATTCGCGGCAAAGTTCTTCCGCGACGGGGCCGCGCTTTCCGGTGTGATCGTTCACCCCGGCGTGCCTAAGCCGCAAGAGATTGCGCTAATGAGCAGGCTTGTAAACAAGACGTTTAAGGGTGCGAGCAACGCGCACGCCGTGGGCGTTCTCACGGGCGGCTCTGAGTTCAAGCCGATTAGCGTCACCCCGGAACAAGCACAGTTCCTTGAGACTCAGCGGTTTAACCGGCTTGCTATCGCGGGAATCTTCCGGGTTCCCGCTTACATGCTTGACCCGACAACGGCTAGCTCTTGGGGTTCCGGTGTTGAGGAACAACACAATTGGTTTGTTACTCAGACGCTTATGCCGTGGCTGGTTCGGATTGAACAGGCTTTCTCCGCCATCCTTCCGGCTGGTCAGAGCTTGCGTTTCAACGTCAACGCCCGCCTGCGAGTTAAGACGGCAGAGCGTTACCAGGCTTACCGCACCGGCATTGAAGCAGGCTTTCTGTCCGTGGATGAGGTGCGGGCCCTTGAGGACCGCGAACCGCTGCCGGGTGGCAAGGGGCAGACCTATGGGGTCAACAGCAACCCGGGCGGGTGATCGCGTGGACGCGATAAATGCAGCCCCCCGCGCATCAGGAGTGGACCCTTTTCGAGGCGGCAGGCTGACATGAGGGGTAGCTTGCCTGACCGATAGGCGGCAAGTGTCCAGCTTTGCCCCGGCGTCTAAGGTGCCGTCGTACGTAAGTTCGGGCGGCAAACTTTGAACGGCACGCTCCGTGGCTTACCGTCGGTGTGGCCCATGGGAGGTAACCCACAAGGAAGCCGACCGTTGGGATAGAAGCAAGCACCGACTTTGGTCGGTTGCAAGCACCGACACGCCGACGGATGGGCTCCGCTTGACCGGGCCCCCCCGGCCGGCTGCAATGGATCGCGGTAACGACGTGGTCGCACGAACCCCCCTTACAGGGGGCCGGAAAGAGCGAACGCCCGGTGGCTAGACCGGGCGTCGCTGGCGACTCCGTTGTTACTCCACCGTGCCTCGGTTTCAGACAAGGAGTCAGCGTGCCGACCGTAGCAACAAACGAGCAGGACGACAACGGGACACGGAATCCGCACTCCGTGATCCTGGACTACCTCAAGACGGCACCAGGCGTGCTGAGCGGGGTAGCGGCTGTGCTCGCTGCCCTGACCGGGCTACTCGCCCTGGTGGTTAGGTAGCGGCGTGAGGGAGGGGCGGTATTGGCCGCCCCTCCCCTGCCGCCTCAGTCGGTGGCGGCTACCTGGCCAGTCTCAAACGTGGCGAACAGGATTCCGTCAGGGTGTAGGACAACCTCAGTGCAGACAGCCTCCGGGGGGAGCTGGGCGGCCAGCTCCGCCAGGCGGACGGGGGTAACCGGGGGATCAACGTACGTGACAAAGACGTTGGCGGAGTCCTGTACGACTCTCACTGGGTAAACCTCCTGTGCTGTGCAACCCTCCCGCGCTACCGGCGGTTGGCCCTCTTAACTAGGAGCCAGACCAGACCGCCGACGAGCACGGCTGACGACACGACACAACAGAGCACGGCAACGTGCCACGGCTTGAGAGCACCCATGGCGCGGGACCGTACACCTACCCGGCGACGTTCAGGACTTGGCGCAGCCTCCGGGGAGTCACCCCAAGGGTGGAAGCCACACCTTCCCGGGTGGTGCCAGGTTCCGCCAGCATCCCGAGGGCCAGGCGGCGGGTTTCCGCCACCGGGCGGCGAACCGTCCGGGGCTTCACACCTTCCGGGGGCACGGGCCCGTTGGGGCCGTCCGTGGGGGTCACCGCGGATTCGTCAGGCGTCGATTCCTCCCGGGCCGCTTCCCGTTGCGCCACAATGGTTCCCGCTACTTCCGCCGGAACATCGGGGGTCCGCTTCCCGGACCGTGCGAGCACTTCCACGGTGAGCAACAGGGCTACCGCCGGCCAGGCGGAAACTACCCGGGCCACCGGGTGGGGGTCGGCAACGATCACGTTGGCGGCCAGGGAAGCGGCTACACCCACCAGGAACGCCAACCAGGCGGACCAGCGGGACCGTCTACCGTCGTTGAGAGCCAGGGTGGCAACCAGGATCATCCCGTCTACCGACAGCGGCAAAAGCGTTGCTAGCAAAGGGGTTTGGCCCGCCCGGAGGGCTAGCTCCCGCATGTGGTCGTAGGAACCGACAGCGGCAATCCCGGTTACCGCCACGGTGCCAGCCAGGGAAGCCAGGCGACGGGCGTTCATCGGGCACCAGCCACGGCCGGGAAGGTGCGGACCACGGCCCGCACGTCAGCCGTGGTGAGCGTGTCCCGGCGGGCCCAACCGGCGAGCAGGGCGGCAGCCTCACGGCGGGTGGGGTGGAACGGGGCCAGGGCAGCTACCGCCAGGGTGGCGGCGGGGGTCAGGGAGTTCATGCCAACAACGTCCCACGTATGACCCCAGTTGCGCGTACGACGACCGGTGGGCGTGCCCGCTCGCCCCAGCGGAGAACCGGGTGGACGCGCCGATCGTGGCCGGGGAGCTGACGTACCACGACTGACGCCCCGGCGCGGGCTGGGCGCCGGGGCGTCGTCGACGCGGTCAGCGGGCGGTCGCGCCCGTCGGCGTCAGGTGCATCCGACCCAGCAGTTGCCGTGCCTGGTCGGCCACGTCGGCGTCCACGATCACCGCGTACTGGCCGGCCCGCAACGAACTGGCCGAGGTGAAGTCGCGCTGCCCCCCGGTCATCGCGTGCGCCACCGCGCCGAAGACGGCGCCCCAGATCGCGCCGATGACCAGCCCGACCAGGATCACCGCGACCCAGTTGCCGGCCGTGAAGATGCCGAAGAGCAACCCGATGAAGAGCCCGAACCAGGCGCCGGTCCCGGCGCCCACCAGGGCGGCCCGGCCCGTGGTCATCCGGCCCATCACCGTCTCCACCAGGGTCAGGTTGGTCCCGACGATCGCGCTGCGTTCCACCGGGAACCGGTTGTCGGCCAGGTAGTCCACCACGCGCTGGGCGGACGGATAGTCCGGGTACGAGCCGATCGTCACGGTCGGCGGACCCAACTCCGGTCCGTGTCCGTCCCCGCTGGGCGCCGCCGGCCGGCCGGCCGGACCGGACGGGAGGTTGTCGCCGCCCGGCATACCGGGTTGCCAGGCCGCGGTCGGAGTCGAGGGTCTGGTCATGAGCATCCTCCTTCGTCAACCGCCCGGGTTCCCACCGCCGTCGGGCGGTAACGCCCGGCCGGCGTCGGATGCCCGCCGGACGCGCCGGTCGGTGGACATGCGCTGGGCGCAGGGCGGATGCCGGGCGTGCGGCATGCCGCCCGTGCACCCGGGTAGACACCGGCGTGGACAGCGGACGGATAGGCGAGCACGGCTTCCTGGCGGACGGGCACAGTGCGGCGCTGGTCGACCGGGCCGGTTCGGTGAACTGGTGGTGCCCGCCGCGCTTCGACGCGCCCTCCGTATTCGGCCGGCTGCTCGACGATCGGGCGGGGCACTGGACGATCCGCCCGGAGGAGGACTTCACCAGTGAACGGTCCTATCTGGACGAGACGCTGGTGCTGCGTACCGTGTTCACCACCCGGACCGGTTCGGTCGCGGTGACCGACACCCTGGCGCTGGAGCCCGGCGCGCGCGGCCACGAGATCGGCCTGCGCTCGCCCCGCGTTCTCGCCCGGCTGGTCGAGGGACTCACCGGCGAGGTCCCCATGCGGATGGAGTACCAGCCCCGCTTCGAGTACGGCCGGGTCAGCGCGTACCTCACCGGATCCGACGACGGACAGATCGACAACACCGCCGGCGCCTGCCGGTTGAGCCTGCGCGCCAACGTGCCGCTGGACCTCGGCGCCGGCCGGGCCACCGGCCGGTTCACCGCTCGCTCCGGCACCAGCCACCACTTCACACTGGGGTACGCCGAGACCTACGGCCCGGGTCCGCCCGCGCTGCCCGACGCCGATCGGGTGGTGGCCGACGCGGTCGCCGGGTGGCGGTCCTGGGCCGACCTGCATCGCGACCAGTACCGGGGCCGGTACCGGGAGCAGGTGCGGCGCAGCGCCTTGGTGGTGCAGGGCATGACCTACCAGCCCAGCGGGGCGATCGTGGCGGCGGCCACCACGTCGCTGCCCGAGGAGTTGGGCGGCGACCGCAACTACGACTACCGCTACGTCTGGGTCCGCGACTTCAGCTTCACCCTCCAGGCGCTCTGGCGGGCCGCCTGCCCGGACGAGGCGAATCGGCAGTTCAGCTGGGTGTCCCGAGCGATGGGCCGGATCGGCGACGATCCGGTGCCGATCATGTACGGCGTCCACGGCGAGCGGGACCTCACCGAACACCCGCTCGACCACCTTTCCGGGTACGCCGGAAGCCGGCCGGTCTTCGTCGGCAACAACGCCTGGAAGCAGCGGCAGAACGACGTGCTCGGCGAGATCCTCGACGCCGCCTGGCTGATGCGGCACTACCTCGACCCGATGACGCCCGACGTACACCACCTGCTGCACGCCCTGGCCGATCAGGCGGTGGTGGACTGGCGCCGGCCGGACGCCGGGATGTGGGAGGCCCGCGACGCCGAGCGGCACTACGTGTCGTCCAAGGTGCAGTGCTGGACCGCGCTGGACCGGGCGGTGCGGTTCGGGCCGCGGATCGGCGACGCCGGGGACGTGGCCCGCTGGGCGGCGGCCCGGGACGAGGTGCGGGAGGTGGTGCTGACCCGCGGCTGGAACGAGCGGCTCGGCGCGTACACCGGGGCCTTCGACTCCGACCAACTGGACGCCTCGGTGCTGCTCATGCCGCTGGTCGGCTTCCTGCCCGCGGACGACCCGCGGATGCGCTCGACCATTGACGTGGTGGAACGCGGGCTCTCCCGGGACGGCCTGCTGCGGCGCTGGAACGACGACCCGGCCGGCTTCGTGATCTGTTCGTTCTGGCTGGTCGGCTGCCTGGTCCAGGCCGGCGAGGTGGACCGGGCGCGTCGGCTCTTCGAGCGGCTCGCCGCCCGGGTCAACGACCTGGGGATCTACGCCGAGCAGGTCGACCAGACCACCGGTGAGCAGCTGGGGAACTTCCCCCAGGCCTTCTCGCACATCGGTCTGATCAACGCGGCGGGCCGGCTCACCGAGGCCGAGGAACGCTTCGGGGCGTCCGCGCGACAAGCCGTGCCGACCGGTGCGGGAACCACGGAGGGAGCACGCAGATGACCGGACGACTCGCCGGGAAGACCGCCCTGATCACCGGCTCGGACTCGGGGATCGGGCAGGCCACCGCCATCGAGTTCGGCCGCGAGGGCGCCGACGTCGTGGTGCACTACCTGCACGACCACGCCGGCGCGAACCACACCAGGGCGGAGATCGAGAAGGCCGGCCGCCGGGCCGTGGTGGTGCAGGGCGACATCAGTGTGGAGCATCAGGTCGAGGCGATGTTCGACGAGGCGCTCGCCGAGTTCGACACCCTGGACGTGCTGATGAACGACGCGGGTGTCGACGCCTCCGGCATTCCGGTGGCGGACCTGGACACCGAGACGTGGGACCGGTGCATCCGCACCAACCTCTACGGGATGTTCTTCTGCTGCCGCCGGTTCGTCCAGCACCGGCGCGACCAGGGCGGCCAGGGGAAGATCATCAACATCACCTCCATCCACCAGGAGGTGGCCCGGGCCGGCGGCGCCGACTACGACGCCAGCAAGGGCGGCATGCTGGAACTGGCCAAGAGCCTGGCCCTGGAGGTGGCGCCCATGCACATGAACGTCAACAACATCGGTCCCGGCATGGTGCTCACCCCGTTCAACCAGCGGGCCATCGACGACCCGCAGTACCTGGAGGAGCAGGTGCAGAGCATCCCGTGGAAGCGGGCCGCGCAGCCGCAGGAGATCGCCAAGCTGGCCGTCTTCCTGGCCAGCGACGACGCCGAGTACGTGACCGGCTCGACGTACTTCATCGACGGCGGCCTGATGCAGAACCAGGGCCAGGGCGCCTGAGCCGGCGCTGCCCGGCCGGCGCGTCGCCGTCCGGGGTTCCGGCGCGACAGGTCGGGCGGGGGCGGGGAGGATCGGGGGATGCAGCTCGTGATCACCGCCGACACCCACGTACCGAAGCGGGCCCGGGACCTGCCCCCGCCGCTCTGGGCCGCGATCGACGCGCGACGTGGTGCTGCACGCGGGGGACTGGGTGGACGTGTCGCTGCTGGACGCGCTGGCGGCGCGGGCCCGCCGGCTGGTCGCCGTCCACGGCAACAACGACGGCCCCGAGTTGCGGGCCCGGCTGCCCGAGGTGGCCCGGGTGGAGCTCGCCGGGCTGCGGGTGGCGGTGGTGCACGAGACCGGGCCGAAGACCCGGCGGGAGGAACGCTGTGCGGCCCGCTTCCCCGACTGCGACCTGCTGGTCTTCGGGCACTCCCACATCCCGTGGGACAGCGTCGCCCCGGGCGGGTTGCGGCTGCTCAACCCGGGGTCGCCCACCGACCGGCGGGCCCAGCCGTACGCGACCTGGCTGAGCGCGCGGGTGGCGGCGGGGCGGCTCGACCAGGTCGAACTGCACCGCCTGCCCCCGCGCTGACTCACTGCCCGCGCCCGGTCTCCGCCTGGAGCTCGTCGATCCGGCGGGACGCCTCCGCCTTGGTCAGGCCCTCCGGCACCTCCTCGCCGGCCTCCCGGGCGAGGGTGTGCAGGTACGACTCCTGCGCGGCGGTCGGTGGCTCCTCGCCGGTGACCCACTCGTCGGGGTCCTTGATGGCGGCCTGCGGGTTGGGCCTGCCGCTGTCGCGGTCGGTCATCTCGATCACCTCTCTTCGAACGCCTGTGCCAGTACCCCGGGTCCGCGCCGTTCATGCCGTCTCTGCGGGGCCCGCATACGATCACCGGGTGACGGTGGACGGGGCGGGTGTGGTGGTGGTCGGCGCGGGCATCGCCGGGGTGGCCTGCGCCGCCGAGCTGGTCCGGGCCGGCATCCCGGTGGAGGTCCGCGAGCGGGCCCGGGTGACCGGCGGCCGGATGGCCAGCCAGCGCTTCGACGGCCGCCCCGCCGACCTCGGCGCCGCCTACTTCACCGTCGACCACTCCGATTTCGCGGCGGTGGCGGAGGAGTGGCGGTCCGCCGGGCTGGCCCGGGAGTGGACCGACACCCTGGTCGCGTACGGGCCGGAGGGTCGCCGGGAGCTGCCGGGCGGCCCCATGCGCTGGGCCGCCCCGCGCGGGCTGCGCTCGCTGGTCGAGCACCTGGCCCGGGACCTGCCCGTGGTGCACGACCGGCTGGTGCTGACGGTCGAGCCCGGGCCGCGGGTCGACGGCCGGTCCTGCGCGGCGGTCGCGCTGGCCATGCCGGGTCCGCAGGCGGCCCTGCTGCTCGATCCGGCGCTCGGCGCGGCGACCCGCGCGGTCACCGGCCAGCGCTGGTCGCCGACGCTGAGCGGGGTGTTGCGCTTCCCGGCCCGCCGCTGGCCCGACTTCCGCGCCGCGTTCGTCAACGGGCATCCGGTGCTCAGTCTGGTCTGCGACGACGGGGACCGGCGGGGGGACGGCGCGCCGGTGCTGGTCGCGCACACCACCCCCGAGTTCGCCTCGGGTCACCTGTCGCAGCCCACCGCCGCCGGCCCCGCCATCGAGCAGGCGGTCCGGGACCTGTTCGGCCTCCCGGAACCGGCCGAGCTGGTGCACGTGCACCGCTGGACGTACGCGAAGCCCGCCACGGGCGGGGACGGGACGTTCCACCTCGACGACGACGGGATCGGCATCGCCGGCGACGCGTTCGGCAGGCCCCGGGTACAGAGCGCCTGGCTCTCCGGCCGGGACCTCGGCCGGGCGCTGGTCGACCGGCTGCTCGGCCCGCCCGGCTGATCGGCGCCCACCCTCGCCCGATCGTCCCTCGCTCGGCCGTGGCGCCCGGCGCCGGCCCGGTCGCCCGGCCGCGCC
>NZ_JAEVHJ010000074.1:0-24266 GCF_016802855.1 Micromonospora sp. ATA51
GAAACACGACGGCTCCTGGCCAGACTGCAGCATCAACCGACACCGCCCGACCACGCCCACCACTGGAGCACCTGGCGCCGCCGCCACCAAGCCCGCTCACGCTGGTTCCACCAACGCACCCGACTCAACCGCGCATACGCCCTGGTCAACTAGCCAATGGCGGCTGCCGTAGTAGGCGCCGCGCCGGGCCAGTGAAGCCGCCCGCCGCTCCGCCCGCCGGTCACGGTCCCGAGAGCTGCCGGGACGGTGGCCAACCAGCGGTCAGCGGACGGCGGTGGCGGGGTCCGGATCCGGCGACCAGGTAACCCGCCGGGGATCCCTGTGGACACCCCTCGCTGCACAGGTCGGCGGGCCGCCCGGGCGGGGTCGTGATTGCCTTTGAAAGTTTCTATGCATAGAGTCGCGGCATGAATGAGAGCGCTGTCGTCGCGGCGCCGACCGACCGGGTGCTGGACCTCTTCCACGGGGTCCGGCTCACCCCCACCCAGCGTCGGATCGCGCACTGCCTGGTGCAGCACGCGGGGGCGGCGGCGTACCTGTCGGCGGCGGAGGTGGCCGAGCTGGCCGGGGTCAGCCAGCCGTCGGTCACCCGGTTCGCGATGGCGCTCGGGCACGACGGCTACCCGGCGCTGCGCCGCCGGCTGCGCGAGCTGACCGCGGCCGGGGCCGTCGAACCGGCCGACGCCGGCAACGAGCTCCAGCGGGCCGTCCGCGCCGAGATCGGCAACCTCGACCGGCTGGCCGGGCACCTCGCCGACCGGGGGCGGATCGCCGAGGTGGGGACGCTGCTCGCCGCCAGCCGCCCGCTGCCGGTGCTCGGGCTGCGCGCCGCCGCGCCGCTGGCCGCGTATTTCGCGTACTTCGCCGCGAAGGTGCACCCCGACGTGCGGGTGCTCGACGACGGCGGCAGCCTGCTCACCGACCGCCTCGAACAGGCCGCGGCGGCCGGCGCGACCGCCCTGCTCGCCTTCGTGCTGCCCCGCTACCCGCGGGAGACCCTGGACGCGCTGCGCGAGGCCCGGGACGCCGGGCTGACCGTGGTGGCGATCACCGACTCGCCGGTCAGCCCCGCCACCGAGCACGCCGAGGTGGTGCTCCCCGCCGCCGTCGGCACCGACCTCGTCTTCGACCTGCACACCGCCCCGATGACCCTGGCCATGGTGGTGCTCCAGGCGATCTGCGACGCCGCCCCGGCCGACACCCAGGCCCGGCTCGAGGCGTTCGAGTCGTCCGCCGCCCGTCGTCAGTTGTTCCTCGGCTGAGAGGAGTACGAAATGCCACAGCCCGTCCGCGCCGCCCGCGGCACCGCACGCACCGCGAAGGGGTGGCCGCAGGAGGCCGCCCTGCGGATGCTGATGAACAACCTCGACCCGGAGGTGGCCGAGCGCCCCGGCGACCTGGTCGTCTACGGCGGCACCGGCAAGGCCGCGCGGGATTGGCCGTCGTACCACGCTCTGGTGCGCACGCTGACCGACCTGCGCGAGGACGAGACGATGCTGGTGCAGTCCGGCCGCCCCGTCGGCGTCATGCGCACCCACGAGTGGGCGCCCCGGGTGCTGCTGGCCAACTCCAACCTGGTCGGCGACTGGGCCACCTGGCCGGAGTTCCGCCGCCTGGAGCAGCTCGGCCTCACCATGTACGGGCAGATGACCGCCGGTTCGTGGATCTACATCGGCACCCAGGGCATCCTCCAGGGCACGTACGAGACGTTCGCCGCCGTCGCGGCCAAGCGGTTCAACGGGACCCTGGCCGGGACGCTGACGCTGACCGCCGGCTGCGGCGGGATGGGCGGCGCGCAGCCCCTCGCGGTCACCATGAACGGCGGCGCCTGCCTGATCGTCGACGTGGACCGCAGCCGGCTGGACCGCCGGGTACACGACCGTTACCTGGACGAGGTTGCCGACTCCCTGGACGACGCCGTCGCGCGGGTGCTGGCGGCGAAGCGGGACCGTCGGGCGCTGAGCGTCGGCGTGGTCGGCAACGCGGCGGTGGTCTTCCCCGAGCTGCTGGTCCGCGGCGTCGAGATCGACATCGTGACCGACCAGACCAGCGCGCACGACCCGCTGTCGTACCTGCCGGTCGGGGTGGAACCGGCCGACGCCCGGGACTACGCGGCGGCGAAGCCGGCCGAGTTCACCGACCGGGCGCGGGCGTCGATGGCCCGGCACGTGGCCGCGATGGTCGGCTTCCTCGACGCCGGCGCGGAGGTCTTCGACTACGGCAACTCGATCCGTGGCGAGGCGCAGCTCGCCGGCTACGAGCGGGCCTTCGACTTCCCCGGCTTCGTGCCGGCGTACATCCGGCCGCTGTTCTGCGAGGGCAAGGGCCCGTTCCGGTGGGCGGCGCTTTCCGGCGACCCGAAGGACATCGCCGCCACCGACCGGGCCATCCTCGACCTGTTCCCCGAGAACGAGTCCCTCGCGCGGTGGATGCGCATGGCCGGCGAGCGGGTCGCCTTCCAGGGGCTGCCCGCGCGGATCTGCTGGCTGGGCTACGGCGAGCGGGACAAGGCCGGGGTGCGGTTCAACGAGATGGTGGCCTCCGGTGAGCTGAGCGCGCCCGTGGTGATCGGCCGGGACCACCTGGACTGCGGCAGCGTGGCCAGCCCCTACCGGGAGACCGAGGCGATGGCCGACGGCTCCGACGCGATCGCCGACTGGCCGCTGCTCAACGCGCTGGTCAACACGGCCAGCGGGGCGTCCTGGGTGTCCATCCACCACGGCGGCGGGGTCGGCATCGGCCGGTCCATCCACGCCGGGCAGGTCTGCGTCGCGGACGGCACCGCCCTGGCCGGGCAGAAGATCGAGCGGGTGCTCACCAACGACCCGGCGATGGGCGTCATCCGGCACGTCGACGCCGGCTACGACAACGCCCGCGAGGTCGCCGAGCGGACCGGCGTACGGGTGCCGATGGCGGAGGGCCCGGCGTGAGCGCGAGGAGTGCAGCGCAGCGGAGCCCCGCAGTCGCCAACAACAGGGGTGCCGCGTGACCGATCTGGCCGCCCGGTTCCGCCAGCTCTGGGACGAGCTCGCCCCGGTCGGGCGGGACGAGCGCAGCGGCGGCTACCTGCGCTACGCGCTGACCGAGCCGGAGCTGTGGCTGCGCGCCTGGTTCCGGGAGCAGGCCGACCGGCGCGGCATGCCGGTGCACTCCGACGGCAACGGCAGCCTGTTCGCCTGGTGGGGCGACCCGCTGGCCGGGGACGCCGTGCTGACCGGCAGCCACTTCGACTCCGTGCCGCACGGCGGGGCGTACGACGGGCCGCTCGGCATCGTCAGCGCGTTCCTCGCCGTGGACGAACTGCGGGCCGCCGGGGTCACCCCCGTCCGGCCGGTGGTGGTCGGCGCGTTCGTGGAGGAGGAGGGCGCGCGGTTCGGCGTACCGTGTCTGGGGTCGCGGCTGCTCACCGGGGAGATCGCGGTGGACCGGGCGGCCGGGCTGCGCGACGCGGCCGGGGTGAGCTTCGCCGAGGCGCTGGGCGAGCGGCCGGCGGGCGCCGACCCGGCGCTGCTCGGCCGCTTCGCCGCCTTCGTGGAGCTGCACGTCGAGCAGGGCCGCGCGCTGGTCGAGCTGGCCGCGCCGGTCGCGGTGGCCAGCGCCATCTGGCCGCACGGCCGCTGGCGTTTCGACTTCCACGGCGAGGGCAACCACGCCGGTACGACCCGGATGGCGGACCGCCGCGACCCGATGCTCACGTACGCCTTCACCGTGCTGGCGGCGAACAAGGAGGCCCGGCTGCGCGACGCGCACGCGACCGTCGCCCGGGTGGCGGTGGAGCCGAACGCCACCAACGCCATCCCGGCGAAGGTGACCGGCTGGCTGGACGCCCGGGCGGCCGAGCCGGCGACGCTGCACGGCCTGGTCGAGGCGGTCCGCGCCAAGGCCGCGGAGCGGGCGCGGCGGGACGGCACCGAGCTGACCCTGACCGAGGAGTCGGCGACGCCGCTGGTGGGGTTCGACGGCGGGCTGGCGAAGCGGCTGACCACGCTGCTCGACGCGCCGGTGCTGCCGACCGGCGCCGGGCACGACGCCGGGGTGCTCGCCGCGCACCTGCCCACCGCGATGCTCTTCGTGCGCAACCCCACCGGGGTGTCGCACTCCCCCGCCGAGTCCGCCACCGACGCCGACTGCGCCGCCGGGGTCACCGCCCTGGCCCGGGTGCTGGAGGAGCTGGCATGCCGCTGACCCGCTGGCTCGCCGAGTACGCCTGGCTGCCCGACCACGCCGAGCCCACCGCCGACGTGCTGATCGAGGCGGAGGGCGGCCGGATCACCGCCGTGACGCCGCTGGTCGGGGCCGGCGCCCCGACCGCCGGGGTCGAGGTGCTCCGCGACGCGGTCCGGCTGCCCGGGCTCACCCTGCCCGGCCTGGCCAACGCGCACTCGCACGCCTTCCACCGGGCGCTGCGCGGGCGGACCCACGCCGGCCGGGGCGACTTCTGGACCTGGCGGGACCGGATGTACGCCGTCGCGGCGCGCCTCGACCCGGACTCCTACCTGGCCCTGGCCCGGGCCGCGTACGCCGAGATGGCGCTCGCCGGGATCACCTGCGTCGGCGAGTTCCACTACCTGCACCACGGCCCCGACGGCACCCCGTACGCCGACCCGAACGCGATGTCCGCCGCGCTGGTCGAGGCGGCGGCGCACGCCGGCATCCGGCTCACCCTGCTGGACACCTGCTACCTGACCGCCACGGTCGACGGCGCGCCGCTGACCGGGCCGCAGCGGCGGTTCGGCGACGGGGACGCGCTGCGCCTGGGCCGAGCGGGTCACCGCGTTCACGCCGGAGAACGGCCACGCCCGGGTCGGCGCGGCGATCCACTCGGTGCGGGCCGTGCCGGCGGAGCAGCTCGCCACCGTCGCCGGCTGGGCGGACCGGCGCGGCGCGCCGCTGCACGTCCACCTCTCCGAGCAGCCCGCCGAGAACGACGCCTGCCGTGCCGTGCACGGCCGCACCCCGACCCGGCTGCTCGCCGACCACGGCGTGCTCGGCCGGACGACCACCGCGGTACACGCCACCCACCCCACCAGCGTCGACATCACGCTGCTCGGCGAGAGCCGGACCGGCGTCTGCCTCTGCCCCACCACCGAACGGGACCTGGCCGACGGGATCGGGCCGATGCGGCGGATGGCCGAGGCGGGCAGCCCGCTCAGCCTCGGCAGCGACAGCCACGCCATCGTCGACCTCTTCGAGGAGGCCCGCGCGGTGGAGCTGGACGAACGGCTGCGGACCCGGCGTCGCGGCCACTTCAGCGCCGTCGAGCTGCTGACCGCCGCCACCGCCGCCGGGCACGCCGCGCTGGGCTGGACGGACGCCGGCCGGCTCGCCGTCGGCGACCGCGCCGACCTGGTCACCGTACGGCTGGACACCACCCGCACGGCCGGGGTGCCGCCGGTCGGGGCGTTCTTCGCGGCCGCCGCAGCCGACGTCAGCCACGTCGTGGTGGACGGGCGCGTGGTGGTCACCGACGGCCGGCACCTGACGGTGGACGTGCCGGCGGAGCTGCACGACGCCATCGCGGCGGTGACCGGCCAGTGAGCGCGAGGAGTGAGCCGGGTTTGCGAGCCCCGCAGCCGCGAACGGGAGGCAGCGCATGAGCAGCCTGCTGGTGGACGACATCGGCGAGCTGGTCACCAACTCGGCCGGCGAGGGCGCGGGTGAGCCGCTGGGCATCCGCCGCGACGTGGCCCTGCTGGTCGAGGACGGCCGGGTGACCTGGATCGGGCCCGCCCGGGACGCCCCGGCCGCCGACCGGCGGATCGACGCCCAGGGGGCGGCCGTGCTGCCCGGCTTCGTGGACAGCCACGCCCACCTGGTCTTCGCCGGGGACCGGGCCGCCGAGTTCGCCGCCCGGATGGCCGGCGAGCCGTACACCGGGGGCGGCATCCGCACCACCGTCGGGGCCACCCGCGCGGCGTCCGACGACGAGCTGCGGGCCACCGTCCGCCGGCTGCGCGCCGAGGCGATGCGGCAGGGCACCACCGCGATCGAGATCAAGAGCGGGTACGGCCTCACGGTCGCCGACGAGGCCCGCTCGCTGCGGATCGCCGCCGAATTCACCGACGACACCACCTTCCTCGGCGCGCACGTCGTCCCCGCCGAGTACGCCGACCGCCCCGACGACTACGTCGGCATGGTGTGCGGGCCGATGCTGGCCGCCGCCGCCCCGTACGCGCGCTGGATCGACGTGTTCTGCGAGCGGGGCGCCTTCGACGTCGACCATGCCCGGGCGATCCTCGCCTGCGGGCAGGCCGTCGGGCTGGGCGTGCGGGTGCACGCCAATCAGCTCGGCCCCGGACCGGGCGTACGGCTCGGGGTGGAACTCGGCGCGGCCAGCGTCGACCACTGCACCCACCTAACCGACGCCGACGTCGACGCGCTGGCCGGCTCCCCGACCGTCGCCACGCTGCTCCCGGGCGCCGAGTTCTCCACCCGGTCGCCGTACCCGGACGCCCGGCGACTGCTCGACGCGGGCGTGACCGTGGCGCTGGCGACCGACTGCAACCCCGGGTCGTCGTACACCTCGTCGATGCCGTTCTGCATCGCGCTCGCCGTACGCGAGATGCGGATGACCCCGGCGGAGGCGGTCTGGGCCGCGACCGCCGGCGGGGCGGCGGCGCTGCGCCGCGACGACGTCGGCCGGCTGCGGCCCGGCGCCCGGGCCGACCTGATGATCCTCGACGCCCCTTCCCACCTGCACCTGGCCTACCGGCCGGGTGTGCCACTGATCCGCCAGGTTCTGCACAACGGAGTCCCGCAATGTCGACCGTAATGATCCAGCCCACCGGAATCTCCCCCGCCGACGTGCTCGCCGTGGCCCGCGGCACCGCCAAGGTGGTGCTCGATCCGGCCACCGTGGACGCCATGGCGACCAGCCGGGCGATCGTGGACGGCATCGAGGCCGCCGGCCGGCCCGTCTACGGCGTCTCCACCGGTTTCGGAGCGCTCGCCAACACCTTCGTCGCGCCCGAGCGGCGGGCCGAACTCCAGCACGCGCTGATCCGCTCGCACGCCGCCGGGGTGGGCGCGCCGATGCCCCGCGAGGTGGTCCGGGCGATGATGCTGCTGCGGGTCCGTTCGCTGGCGCTCGGCCGCTCCGGGGTCCGCCCGCTGGTCGCCGAGGCGCTGGTCGACCTGCTCAACCACGAGGTCACCCCGTGGGTGCCGGAACACGGCTCGCTCGGCGCCTCCGGCGACCTGGCCCCCCTCGCGCACTGCGCGCTGGTGCTGCTCGGCGAGGGCTGGGTGCTCGGGCCCGCCGGCGAGCGGCTCGACGCGGCCGAGGCGCTGCGCCGGGTCGGGCTGGCGCCGATCGAGTTGGCCGCCAAGGAGGGGCTGGCGCTGATCAACGGCACCGACGGGATGCTCGGCATGCTGCTGCTGGCCATCCACGACGCCCGTCACCTGTTCGCCATGGCCGACGTCACCGCCGCCCTCGCCATCGAGGCGATGCTCGGCTCGGAACGGCCGTTCCTGCCCGAGCTGCACGCCATCCGCCCGCACCCCGGGCAGGCCGCGTCGGCGGCGAACATCCACCGGCTGCTCCAGGACTCCCGGGTGATGGATTCGCACCGGGACGACCTGGCGCACGCCGTGCAGGACGCGTACTCGATGCGCTGCGCGCCGCAGGTGGCCGGCGCGGCCCGGGACACCCTCGACTTCGTCGAGACGGTGGCCGGGCGGGAGCTGATGTCGGTGGTGGACAACCCGGTCGTGCTGCCGGACGGCCGGGTCGAGTCCACCGGGAACTTCCACGGCGCCCCGCTCGGTTTCGCCGCCGACTATCTGGCCATCGCCGCCGCCGAGGTGGGCGCGATCGCCGAACGCCGGGTCGACCGGCTGCTCGACGTCACCCGCAACCGGGAGCTGCCCGCCTTCCTCTCCCCCGACGCCGGGGTCAACTCGGGCCTGATGATCGCCCAGTACACGGCGGCCGGGATCGTCGCGGAGAACCGCCGGCTCGCCGCTCCCGCCTCGGTGGACTCGCTGCCGACCAGCGGCATGCAGGAGGACCACGTCTCGATGGGCTGGGCGGCGGCCAAGAAGCTGCGCACGGTGCTGGACAACCTGACCAGCCTGCTCGCGGTGGAGCTGCTGGCGGCCGTCCGCGGGCTCCAGCTCCGCGCCCCGCTGGAGCCGTCACCGGCCGGCCGGGCCGCGGTGGCCGCGCTGGGCGGGATCGCCGGCGAGCCGGGCCCGGACGTCTTCCTCGCCCCGGTGATGGAGGCCGCCCGGGAGGTGCTGGCCGGGCCGGAGCTGCGCGCCGCCATCGAACTCCAGATCGGCCCGCTGAGCTGAACAAGCTCATGATCGTCTGCTGGGGAGCGGTCGACTCGACGGAGGGTCGGGTCGCTCACCAGCAGACGATCATGTTGGGGCGGGGGCACCGTGGCTCAGGGGGCCGGCGGCAGCACCTTGGCGACCAGCTTGGCCAGCTCGCGCAGCGCCTTGCCGCGGTGGCTGACCGCGTCCTTCTCCTCGGGCGTCAGCTCCGCGTTGGTCCGCTGCTGCCCGTCGCCGAGGAAGATCGGGTCGTACCCGAAGCCGCCGTCGCCGCGCGGCGCGCGCAGCAGCCGGCCGGACTGGCGGCCGTCGACCAGGTGCTCCTTGCCGCCGGGCAGCACCAGCGCCACCGTGCAGACGAAGGAGGCGGCCCGGTGCTCGTCCGGCAGGTCGGCGATCTGGTCCAGCACCAGCTGGAGGTTGGCCAGGTCGTCGCCGTGCCGGCCGGCCCAGCGGGCGCTGAACACGCCCGGCATGCCGTTGAGCGCGTCCACGGCCAGCCCGGAGTCGTCGGCGATGGTCGGCAGGCCGGTCCGCCGGCAGGCCTCCCGAGCCTTGATCAGCGCGTTCTCGCCGAAGGTCAGGCCGGTCTCCGGCAGCTCCGGATACTGCTCGACGTCGTCGAGGCCGAGCAGGGCGATCCGGTGCGCGCCGAGCGCCCCGTCGAGGATCCGCTGCAGCTCGACGAGCTTCTTCCGGTTCCGGGTGGCGAGGAGCACCCTGTTCATGAGGCGAGCGCCTTCCGCTGTGCGTCGGCCAGTTCCAGACAGCCCAGGACACCCAGGTCGAGCAGGGCGTCGAGCTGGTCGCGGGCGAAGACGCCGGCCTCGCCCGTCCCCTGCACCTCGACGAAGTCGCCCGTCCCGGTGCAGACCACGTTCATGTCCACCTCCGCGGCCACGTCCTCTTCGTAGCAGAGGTCCAGCCGCGGCTCGCCGGCGATGATGCCGACGCTGACCGCGGCCACCGACCGGTGCATCACCTTCTCCGGCTTGCCGGCCAGCGCCTTGCGCTCGCCCAGCCAGCCCACCGCGTCGTGCAGCGCCACGTACGCCCCGGTGATCGCCGCGGTCCGCGTGCCGCCGTCGGCTTGGAGCACGTCGCAGTCGAGGATGACCGAGTTCTCGCCGAGCGCCTTCAGGTCGATGCAGGCGCGCAGGCTCCGGCCGATCAGCCGGGAGATCTCGTGGGTACGCCCACCGACGCGACCCTTGACGCTCTCCCGGTCGGACCGGGTGTTGGTGGCCCGGGGCAGCATCGCGTACTCGGCGGTCACCCAGCCGAGCCCGGAGCCCTTGCGCCAGCGGGGCACCCCCTCGGTGACGCTCGCGGTGCAGAGCACCCGCGTCGCGCCGAACTCGACGAGGACCGAGCCCTCCGGGTGGGTGCTCCAGCCCCGGGTCAGGGTCACCGGTCGGAGTTGGTCGGGCTGTCGCCCGTCAGGTCGCGCCATCCCTGCACCTTATGCGGTGCGGCGATCGAACCGTCCCGGGGTGCCCGCCTGCGCTGCGACGGAGCGGAGCGCGGGGTCAGGGGACGGCCGTCACGTCGGACTGCGCGTGCCCGGGTTCGACGCCGTGCGCCCGGAGGAACCCGGCGACCAGGTGCAGACGATCCGGTCGTCGCGCCGGGCGGCGGTCAGACGTCGTAGCAGGCGCCCGCGCGGACCACCTCGAGCGGACCGGTGTACGCGGCGGCGGCCGACTCCAGGGTGTGCGCCTCGCTCCCCCAGGCCGCCACCAGATGGGTGAGCAGCAGCCGGCCGGCGCCCGCCTTGGTCGCCACCTCGCCGGCCTCCCGGCCGGTGAGGTGCAGGTCCGGCGGGTTCTCCGCGCCGTCGAGGTAGCTGGCCTCGCAGAGGAAGAGGTCGGCGCCCTGGGCCAGCCGCAGCAACGAGTCGCAGGGGGCGGTGTCCGACGAGTAGCAGAGCACCCGGCCGTCGTGCTCCAACCGCACGCCGTACGTCTCCACCGGGTGGTTCATCCGGTCCACGGTGACGGTGAACGGGCCGATCGGGAACGTCCCCGGCTGGAGGCCGTAGAAGTGGTACACGTCGTCGACCGAGCTGCCCTCCTGCCCGTACGCGGCGGCCAGCCGGTCCGGTGCGCCGGAGGGCGCGTACATCGGCAGGGGCGGGTACGGCCCGTCGGGGGCGTACCGGCGCACCACCACGTACGACACCGCGTCGAGCATGTGGTCGCAGTGCAGGTGGGTGAGAAGGATGGCGTCGGGGGCGTGCAGCCCGACGTAGCGCTGGAGCGTGGAGAGCGACCCCGACTGCGGGTGGCGCACCTCGCGCCGGTCCCGGGCGGCGGCCCGGGCCGCGGTCAGCTCGGCGACCAGACGGTCCAACTCCCTGCGCTGCTCGGCGCGGGCCCGGTCGGCGCAGACCGCCTCCCAGGCGTTGCCCCGTGCGGTCCGCATCCGACCGTCGCCCACCATGGCCCGTTCGAGGGTGTGCACGACGCCGACGGCCAGCGAGGCGACGGTCCGGGAGATGGTGGTCAGTCCGATGGTCTGGTTCGGTCCGTTGGTGCTCATGGTCACCCCGTACGAGATCGTTGGCGACGGTTGGCGGACGCCTCATCGAGTCTGCCCGAGAAGAATGCTGCCCGGCTCACGTTTCGCACCCGTGACGCCCAGGTCAACTGTGCCGTGGGCGGTACGACCTGGGCAGGGCCGTTCGTCCTTGAGCTTGGTCACAGCATCGACCGGTATCGTCGTCCTGCGTCCCGGGGCCGGC
This sequence comes from Micromonospora sp. ATA51, assembly GCF_016802855.1. Taxonomy (NCBI): domain Bacteria; kingdom Bacillati; phylum Actinomycetota; class Actinomycetes; order Micromonosporales; family Micromonosporaceae; genus Micromonospora; species Micromonospora sp. ATA51. The sequence continues at coordinate 11,027 of NZ_JAEVHJ010000074.1, forward strand.
CGTGGTGAGATGGAGCATGGGCGGTGATCGATGGGGAGGTCGACGAGGGCCGACGGGCGGCGATGACGCCGGTCGATGGGCGCGGTGGCGCACCGTGACATTCCGTTCACCGGAAGTCCGGCATCATGCCACAGCCCATCTCGTGACCAGCGCCATACCCCCGGCGCTCGGGGCCAGGTGGCGCCCCCTAGCATCGGCCCATGACACCCGGAGAGGGGAGTCCGTTGGTGACTGCTGAGCATGCGCACGCGGAGGGGGACGAGGCCGGTCCGGCGGCGTCCGTAAGCGTGCTCGACGAGATCCTGGCCGGCGTCCGCGAGGACGTGGCCCGACGGCAGGAGCAGGTTCCGCTGGAGCGGATCCGGGAGCTGGCCGCCGCCGCGCCGCCGCCGCTGGACGCGTACGCGGCCCTGCGCCGGCCCGGGGTGGCCGTGATCGCCGAGGTGAAGCGCTCGTCGCCGTCCCAGGGGCGGCTGGCTGAGATCGCCGACCCGGCCGACCTGGCCGGCGAGTACGCCGCCGGCGGCGCCCGGGCGATCAGCGTGCTGACCGAGGGCCGCTGGTTCGGCGGGTCGCTCGACGACCTGGCCGCCGTCCGGGCCGCGGTGCAGGTCCCGGTGCTTCGCAAGGACTTCGTGGTCTCCAGCTACCAGGTGCACGAGGCGCGGGCCCACGGCGCCGACCTGGTGCTGCTGATCGTCGCGGCGCTGGAGCAGAACGCGCTCGTCGGGCTGCTGGAGCGGATCGAGTCGCTCGGGATGTCCGCGCTGGTCGAGGTGCACAACGAGGAGGAGGCCGACCGGGCCCTGGAGGCCGGTGCACAGGTGATCGGGGTCAACGCCCGTGACCTGCGTACCCTGGAGGTCGACCGCTCGGTGTTCGAGCGGATCGCGCCCGGCCTGCCCAGCAGGGTCGTCAAGATCGCCGAGTCCGGCGTGCGCGGCCCGCACGACCTCATCCGGTACGCCTCGGCGGGCGCCGACGCGGTCCTGGTCGGCGAGGGCCTGGTCACCAAGAAGAGCCCCCGCGAGGCGGTCGCCGAGCTGGTCAATGCCGGCAACCACCCGGCCACGCCCCGCCCGGTGCGCTGACCAGCGCCGGGGAGACTCCGCAGCGAGAGGACACCGCGATGAGCGCCAACGCCAACGCCAACGCGTCCGCCCCGGCCGGCCGGGTCCCCGACGCCGCCGGCCACTTCGGTCGGTTCGGCGGCCGGTTCGTCCCGGAGGCGCTGGTCGCGGCCCTGGACGAGCTGGACGCGGCGTACCGCAAGGCGATGACCGACGAGGCGTTCCTCGCCGAGTTCGACGCCCTGCTGCGCGACTACGCCGGCACCCCGTCGCTGCTCTACTCCGCCGAGCGGTTCTCGGCGAAGGCGGGCGCGCGGATCCTGCTCAAGCGGGAGGACCTCAACCACACCGGCGCGCACAAGGTGCGCAACGTGCTCGGCCAGGCCCTGCTCACCAAGCGGATGGGCAAGAAGCGGGTGATCGCGGAGACCGGCGCCGGGCAGCACGGCGTCGCCACCGCCACCGCCGCCGCCCTGTTCGACCTCGAGTGCGTGGTCTACATGGGCGAGGTCGACACCCGGCGGCAGGCGCTCAACGTGGCCCGGATGCGGATGCTCGGCGCCACCGTCGTCCCGGTCACCACCGGCTCGCGGACCCTGAAGGACGCGATGAACGAGGCGATGCGGGACTGGGTCGCCAACGTCGACGACACCCACTACCTGATCGGCACGGCCGCCGGCCCGCATCCGTTCCCCGAGATGGTCCGGGACTTCGTCCGGGGCATCGGCGAGGAGGCCCGGCAGCAGTGCCTGGACCTGACCGGCGCGCTGCCCGACGCGGTCGCGGCCTGCGTCGGCGGCGGTTCCAACGCGCTCGGCATCTTCCACGCGTTCGTGCCCGACACCGACGTCCGGCTGTACGGCTTCGAGGCCGGCGGCGAGGGCGTGGAGACCGGCCGGCACGCGGCCAGCATCACCGGCGGCACGTCCGGGGTGCTGCACGGCACCCGCACGTACGTGCTCCAGAACGAAGACGGCCAGACCATCGAGTCGCACTCGATCTCGGCCGGCCTGGACTACCCGGGAGTCGGCCCCGAGCACGCCTGGCTGCACGACAGCGGCCGGGCCACCTACGCGCCGGTGACCGACACCGAGGCGATGGCCGCGTTCGAGCTGCTCTGCCGGACCGAGGGGATCATCCCGGCGATCGAGAGCGCGCACGCGTTGGCCGGCGCGCTGAAGATCGCCCCGACGCTCGCCGCCGAGCTGGGCCGGGAGCCGGTCATCGTGGTCAATCTCTCTGGCCGGGGCGACAAGGACGTGCACACCGCCGGCGAGTACTTCGGCATCCTCGACAAGGAGTAAATGATGAGCCGGATCGGGGTGGCCTTCGACAAGGCCCGCGCCGACGGGCGGGCCGTGCTGGTCGGCTGCATGCCGGCCGGGTTCCCGACCGTCGAGGGCAGCATCGCCGCGATGACCGCGATGGTCGAGGCGGGCGTGGACGTCATCGAGATGGAGATCCCGTACTCCGACCCCGTGATGGACGGCCCGGTGATCCAGAAGGCCAGCGACATCGCCCTGGCCAGCGGCGTCCGCACCGCGGACACGCTGCGCATCGTCGAGGCGGTCGCGGCCACCGGCGCCCCGGTGGTCACCATGACCTACTGGAACCCGATCGAGCAGTACGGCGTGGACGCCTTCGCCCGTGACCTCGCCGCCGCCGGCGGCACCGGCCTGATCACCCCGGACCTCATCCCGGACGAGGCCGACGAGTGGCTGGCCGCCTCCGACGCGTACGGCCTGGACCGCACGTTTCTGGTCTCCCCGTCCTCCACCGACGCGCGGCTGAAGATGACCGCCGAGCACTGCCGGGGCTTCGTCTACGCCACCGCGATCATGGGCGTGACCGGCGCCCGCGCCGAGACCTCCGACGCCGCGCCGATCCTGGTCTCCCGAACGCGCGAGGTCACCGACCTGCCGGTGGGCGTGGGGCTGGGCGTGGGCACGGGCGCGCAGGCCGGCACGGTCGCCGGGTACGCCGACGGCGTCATCGTGGGCAGCGCCCTGATCCGCTGCCTGCTCGACGCGCCGGACCAGGCCACCGGCCTGGCCGCCCTGCGTGCGCTCAGCGCCGAGCTGGCCGAGGGCGTCCGCACCCCGATCCGCTGACCCCTGCCGGCCAGGCCGGGCATCCGACGGCCGGCTGGGCATCCGACGGCCGGCCGGGCATCCGACGGCAGGCCGGGCGTGCGGCCCCACCGGTGCGGCGGCAGGTCCCACGTGTCACGCCGTGCCGGCGGCGGTACCGCTGACGGACGCTACGAAGCTGATGTCGCACATGACTCAGCCCCGCCGGGCGCCCTGCCACGGGCGCATCGAGCCGTCGCGCGGCGCGCGCCTCGAACGCGGGGCCCGCGTGTGTCGGCAAAGAGTGGCTTCCCGACGCGCTGAGGCCGCTCTTCACGGCAAGGCGTGCGGATCTTGACGGGACGACGGGGCGCGGCCGACCGTGAATCGTCTGCGACATCAGCTTCGTAGCGGGCACCAGGCAGAGTCGACGGCCACGGCCACGGCCACGGCCGCGCCGGGCCAGGAAGCAGGCCAGCAGACAGCCGGCCAGCCCGGCCCCGACCACCGCGATCTCGTCGCGTTCCGTGCTCATGAGTGCTTCTCCACCGTCGCGGCCAGCGCGTCGGCGACCCGCCAGCAATCGTGGTACGTCGAGTAGAGCGGCACCGGGGCGAACCGGACGACGTCCGGCTCCCGGGCGTCGGCGATCACGCCGTGCTCGTGCCGCAGCCGCTTGGTCAGCTCGTTGGCGCTGCCCGTGCCGATCCGCACGGAGAGCTGGCAGCCCCGCCGGGCCGGGTCGCGCGGGGTGACCACGGTCAACGGCCGGTCCGCGGTCACCTCGTCGAGCAGCCGCTCCAGGTAGCCGGTGAGCCGCAGGCTGCGCTCCCGCAGCGCCGGCATGCCGACGGCGTCGAAGAGCTCCAGCGAGGTGCGGACCGGGCCCATCGCGAAGATCGGCGGGTTGGAGATCTGCCACGCCTCGACGGTGGCCGGCGGCCGGGAGACCGGGGTCATCTCGAACCGGGTGCTCGCCTCGGTGCTCCACCAGCCCTCGAAGCGCGGCAGGTCGGGGTCGCCGAGGTGCCGCTCGTGGACGAAGACGCCCGCGAGCGCCCCGGGCCCCGAGTTGAGGTACTTGTAGGAGCACCAGGCGGCGAAGTCGACGTCCCAGTCGTGCAGCGCCAGCGGGACGTTGCCGGCCGCGTGCGCGAGGTCCCAGCCGACCACCGCTCCGGCGGCCCGCCCGGCGGCGGTGATCGCCGGAATGTCCATCAGCTCGCCGGTGAGGTAGTTGACCCCGCCGAGCAGCACCAGCGCCACGGTGTGCCCCTCGGCCGCCAGGAAGGCGGTCACGTCCTCGGTGCGCAGGGTGTCCTCGCCGGCCCGCGGCCGCAGCCGGACCAGGGTCGCGTCGGGGTCGAGGCCGTGGAAGCGGGCCTGGCTGCGGACCGCGTAGCTGTCCGAGGGGAAGGCGCTGTCCTCGATGACGATCCGGGTCCGCGCTCCCGCCGGGCGGTAGAAGCTGACCATCAGCAGGTGCAGGTTGACCGTGAGGGAGTTCATCACCACGGTCTCCGCGGGCCGGGCGCCGACCAGTCGCGCGGCCGGCGCCGTCAACAGCTCGTGGTACGGCAGCCAGGGGCGTTCCGCCTCCAGGTGCCCCTCGACCCCGAGCCGGCTCCACGCCGCCAGGTCGGCCAGCAGTTCGTCCCGGGTGGCCCGCGGTTGCAGGCCGAGCGAGTTGCCGGCCAGGTACGCCACCTCGGGGTAGCGGCCGCCCTCGGCGGGCGGCACGTGGAACAGGTGCCGGTGTCCCGGGTCGGCGGCGTCGTGCGCAAGCGCCTCTTCTTCGGTGTTGCTCATCCTGTCCCCGCTCACATCGCCGTCCGGGCCGACCACAGCTCCGGGAAGACCACCCGGGCCATGCTGCGCTGCAACCAGGCCAGCCCGGCGGACCCGCCGCTGCCGACCTTGGCGCCCATGGTGCGCTGCACCGCCTTGATGTGGTGCCAGCGCCAGTCGCCGAACCGCTCGGCGACCTCGGTCAGCGCCTCGCCGAGCAGCCGCAGGTGGTTGTCCGGGCCGCCGTCGGCGTAGATCCGCACCCAGGCCGCCTCGACGGCGGGGTGCGGCTCGTGCTCGACCGCCACGTCCCGGTCCAGCAGCTCGCCGGGGAGGTCGAAGCCGCGCCGGGCGAGCAGGGCGACCACGTCGTCCCAGAGGCTCGGCGTGGCGAGCGCGGCGGTCAGCTCGGCGTGCACCTCGGTCTGCCGGCGGAACGGGCGGATCAGCGCCGGGTCGCGGAGGCCGAGCAGGAACTCCAGCTGCCGGTACATCGCGGACTGGAAGCCGGAGCCCTCGCCGAGCAGGTTGCGGAACCGGTTGAAGTCGGCCGGGGTCATCCAGCGCAGCCCCTGCCAGGCCGCGTTGAGCCCCTCCAGGTGCAGGGCGGCGCGGCGCAGCGCCGGCAGCGCGTCCCAGATCCGGTTCGCCCGCAGCTCCCGCTGGGCGTGCCGCAGCTCGTGGCAGGTCAGCCCGAAGTACAGCTCCATGATCTGGCTGACCATCAGGAAGGACATCTCGCCCGGGTCCTCGCTGAGCGGCTGTTGCAGCCCGTGCAGCGTGCTCGCCCGCACGTACGCGTCGTAGGGCACCCGCTCGGCGAACTCCAGCGTCGGTTCGCCGCCGTTGCGCGCCGCCCGGGCCGCCCGCTGCTGCGGGGTGACCGGACGTACCGCCGCGGTCACCGTCGGTGCTCGCAGGTCCGTCTGCTCCACTGTCATCTCCCTACGTACGCCGGGTAGCGTCATGATCCCGCGGGTGGATCGACGAATGGAATGCCTGTTCAACGGCGGTACGGTGGTCGGACCTGCCGCATCGAAACCGGAATCGCGTCCGGCTTCACGAAGGAAAGGTCACGCATGGACGACATGGACTGGGCGCTGCTGCGGGAGCTCCAGGCCGACGCCCGGCTCTCGTTCAGCGAGCTGTCCCGGCGGGTGCACCTGTCGCCGCCAGCGGTGGCCGAGCGGGTCCGCCGGCTGGAGGAGTCCGGCGTGATCACCGGCTACCACGCGCACGTCGACCTGACCCGGGCCGGCCGCAGCGTGGTCGCGCTGATCCGGATGTCCTGCTACGGCCCGCGCTGCATCCTGCACGACCCCGAGGTGGCGGGCTGGCCGGAGATCCTGGAGATCCACCGGATCACCGGGGACGCGTGCAGCATGCTCAAGGTGGCGGCCGGGTCGATCGACGAGTTCGAGGGGGTCATCGACCGCCTCGCCCCGTACGGCCAGCCGTCCAGCACGATGGTCCTCTCCACCCCGCTGGAGTGGCACCCGGTCACCCCGCTGCCGCCCGCCGGCGCCACCTCGCCCACCCGCCGCCGCTGAGGCGCGGCCCGGGCGCCGCGGGTTTGCCTGGGGGCCAGGGGGAATGCAGGCGGCACTGCCCGATAGCAGGATTCCGGTGCGCCGCACCGGAAGGGGGGAATCATGCGAGGGCTTCTGTCACAACGCGCCCTGTCGGCCGTGCTGACCGTACTCGGCCTGGTCGCGGCGTTCGTCCTGATCACCGGTTCGCCGGCCCGGGCTGGCGAGAACACCTTCGTCGAGGTCACACCGAATCCCGCGCAGGCCGGTACCCGGGTGAACATCCGGGCCGGTTGCGACAACGCCAACAACCGGCAGGCCGAGGTGAACTCGGACGCCTTCGGGCGGGTGATGCTCCGTCCGAACAACGGCTTCCTCACCGGGGCGGTCACCATCCCGGGCAACAAGCAGCCCGGTGACTTCCCGGTCGACCTGCGCTGTTCCAACGGCAACACCGCGTCGACGATGCTGACCGTGCTCAACATGGCCCAGCCGAGCAAGGGCCCGGCCACCGGCGGTGGCGGCACCGCGGGCGGCCAGGGCACCGGCTCGCTGCTGCTGGTCGGCGGGCTGGTCGCGGTGGCCGTGGCGGCCGGGGTCGGCGCCCGTCGCAGGACCGGTTCCCGCGTCTGACGAGGTGCGGCCATGGCCCGCCCACGTAGCCGAGCCGTCCCACGCCCGCAGGACCGGGACGACGCCGGCAGCACCCGGATCCACGGCGACGGGCGCACCACGCGGATCCCAGCCGCTGCCCGCACCACCCGGATCCAGGGCGACGGGCGCACCACGCGAATCCCAGGCGAGGGCCGCACCACGCGGAGCCGAGGCGGCGGCACCATGCCGGAAACCCGGGGACGGCCGCACCACGCCGCACGGGCGGCGACGGCCGACGACGCGGCCCGGACCGCTGTCGGGCCGGCGGCGGATTCGGGAGTGGGCTGCGGCTGGTGCTCCGAGCGTCCCGCCGGTTCGCCCGCTTGGCTGGCCACGCCTCCACGGCGAGCGTGACCACCGCCGACCCGGAGGGCCGTCCGTTGCCGACCCGGCCCGGCGGGGCCGGCCGCTGGCGGTACGCCGCCCGGAACGGGCCCGGGGCCCCGGTGTTGGTGATCGGCACCCTGATGGTGCTGATCGTGGCGATGCTCGGCGTCGAGCGGGTGACCGGTGTCAGTGTGCTGCCCGAGCGGCTCTTCGCCGGGCTGCGACCGCCGCCGAAGGACTTCCCGGTGCTGCCGGGCAGCCCGCCGACCGACATCGCGATCCAGAAGCTCGACCTGCGGGCGCCGGTGCACCCGGTCGGCATCGCCCCCGACGGCAGCATCGCCGTACCGGATGTCGGGCGGTCCGGCGAGGCCGGCTGGTACGACCAGGGGCCGACCCCCGGGCAGTACGGCCCGGCGGTGATCGTCGGGCACGTCGACACCACCACCGGGCCGGCGGTCTTCCACGGCCTGAAGAGCCTGGACGACGGCGACCGGGTCGAGGTGACCCGGGCGGACCGATCGGTGGCCGTCTTCGAGGTCACCGCGGTGCAGCGGTACGGCAAGGACCGGCTGCCGGTGGACGAGGTCTTCGGCGACTTCAGCCGCCCCAACCTGCGCCTGATCACCTGCGGCGGCCGCTGGGTGGGCGGCGAGACCGGGTACGCCGACAACCTGGTGGTCTACGCGTCGCTGGTCAAGGCGCGCGGCCCGTGACCGGCGTCAGGCCGCCGCCTCCGGCTCGCGCAGGTCGAGCCAGTCCGCCCAGCGCGGGTCGGGTGCCCGGTGGCCGAGCACCCGCCAGGCCGTCCCCCTCGGGGCGGCCGGCAGGCTGTGCAGCCGCCAGCCCAGCTCGGCCGGGGTCTTGTCGCCCTTGGTGTGGTTGCAGCGGGCGCAGGCGGCGACCACGTTCTCCCAGGCGTGCCGGCCGCCCCGGCTGCGCGGGAAGACGTGGTCGATGGTCTCCGCCGGCCCTCGGCAGTAGGCGCACCGCCAGCCGTCCCGGGCGAAGATCGCCCGGCGGGAGAGCCCGACGTGGGTCCGGTAGGGCACCCGGACGAAGCGGGTCAGCCGGACTACCGAGGGCACCGGGAGCGCGTTGCGGGCGCTGTGCAGGACGCCGTCGCCGTCGGCGACACAAACGGCCTTGGCCGACAGCACGAGGATCGCGGCTCGACGCACCGACACGACACACAGCGGCTCGTAGGTGGCGTTGAGGACCAACGCGCCGGAGCCCGCCGTGGGTCGTATGTCAGGCATCGTGCTCACCCTCCCGGTCCAGCTGCTCCCGCCGCTGTCGCGCCGGTGCCCGCCCCGCGGGCAGCGGGGAGCCGCACCGGCGCCGGCCGGATCACCGACGTCCGTTGCGCCAATAGTCCCTGATCGGAACCCGGATTGCACGTACTAATCCCGGGTACCCACACGGAACCTTCCGTGACCCGTGCCAAGATGACCGGTTCCGCCCGGGTTGATCGCCGCCGCGGTCCGCCGCCGTCCGAGGTCACCGTCCGGAGGGTCGGCAGCCGCCGCACAGGAGGCTTGCGGTACGAAGACAGGGTGAGCGCTGCCAGCCTGATGTTCCCCGCCGAGCCCATCCTGCCCAGCCCCGGCGCGACGCCGAGCCCGGAGTGCCTGCAGGAGGGGCTCTGCGAGACCGTCTGGAGGGTCACCGATTCGGTGTGGTTCGCCGAGGGCAGCTACTGGATCGTCTTGAAGCCGATCCGGATCATTCTGATCCTGCTGCTCGCCGTCGTCGCCCGCTGGGCAGTGCACCGCACAATCAACCGGCTGGTGCGGACGACCACCGAGGGCGCCATGCCCACCATGCTCCGGCCGCTGCGGGAGCGGATCCCTAGCGCCACCCTCGAACCCGAGCAGTTCGTGCCGGAGCGGCGGCGGCAGCGGGCCGAGGCGATCGGCTCGGTGCTGCGCAGTTTGGTCACCGCCTTCATCTTCGGCATCGCGCTGCTGATGGTGCTCAAGGAGTTCAGCTTCGACCTGGCGCCCCTGCTGGCCAGCGCGGGCATCGCCGGCGTGGCGCTCGGCTTCGGCGCGCAGAGCCTGGTCAAGGACCTGATCGCCGGCCTGTTCATGCTGATCGAGGACCAGTACGGCGTCGGTGACACCGTCGACCTGGGCGAGGCGACCGGGGTGGTGGAGGCGGTCGGCTTGCGGGTCACCACCGTGCGGGACGGGCGGGGGGTGCTCTGGTACATCCGCAACGGCGAGATCGTCCGGGTCGGCAACAAGAGCCAGGGCTGGGCGCTGGTCGTGGTCGACCTGCCGATCGGCTTCGCCGGCACGGAGCAGGCGACCGCGGTGCTGCGGACGGCGGCCGCCTCGATGGCGATGGACCCCGAACTGTCGCCGGAGATCGTGGAGGAGCCCGAGGTGCTCGGCGTCGAGCAGATGACGGTGGACGGCGCGGTGATCCGCACCGTGGTCAAGACGACCGCGGACGGGCAGTTCGCGGTCGGCCGGGAGTTGCGCCGCCGGCTCGCCGAGGCGCTGGAGAACTCCGGCATCACCGCCCGGATCGCCGCCGCCCGGCTCTACCCGGCCATGCCGGCCGCGGTGCCGGATCGGGGGGAGACGGGCCGGGGAGAGACCGGTAGGGGCGGCCCGACCTGAGGCCGACCGGGCCCTCCCGACGGTCCGGACGATCCGGGGGTCGCGGACCGCGCGGCCCCTCGGGTATCGTCCGTTCGTTCAGTCGGAGATGCGACGATCAATCCGTTCACCCTAGCCAGTTGTCAGACGATCGGGCAGAATCCGGTGCAACACGCTCCCAAGGGGGCGTGCTCGTGTCCTCGCTGATCCGTAGATCTGACGACGGTTCCCGGGCAGGTCATCATGAGTGGCCAATCTTGGGGAACGATGGAGGCGACGGTGTCCGACGAGCGACCCGCCCGGGAGGGCCCAGCCACCTTCCGTGAAGTGTTCGCCCAGGTCGAATACCGGGCCGTGTTCACGGCCAGCGCGCTGTCCTGGATCGGCGACTACATCGCCAAGGCCGCGGTCACCGTCCTGGTCTACCGGGAGACCCAGTCGGTGGCGCTCTCCGCCGCCGCCTTCGCGGTGAGCTACCTGCCCTGGCTGGTCGGCGGTCCGCTGCTCGCCACGCTCGCCGAACGGCACCGCTACCGGCAGGTCATGGTGACCTGCGACCTGGTCCGGATGGCGTTGATGGTGCTGGTGGCCATTCCCGGCAACCCGCCGTGGCTGATCCTCGCTCTGCTCTTCGGGACCACCCTGGCCAACCCGCCGAGTCAGGCCGCCCGGTCCGCCCTCATGCCGCTGATCCTCACCGGCGACCGTGTGGTGGTGGGCCTCTCGATCAACGCCAGCACCGGTCAGGCCGCCCAGGTGGTCGGGTACCTGCTCGGCGCGGCTATCGCCACGGTCAATCCGACCGCCGCGCTGCTGATCAACGCGGCCACCTTCGGCGCCTCGGCCCTCCTGGTCCGGTTCGGCCTCCGGGACCGGCCGCCCGCGATGACCGCCGCGCACCGCAGCCACCTGCTCCGGGAGACCGCGCAGGGCTTCCAGATCGTCTTCGGCCGACCGGTACTGCGGGCCATCGCCGTACTGGTGTTCAGCGCGATGCTCTTCTCCATCGTGCCGGAGGGCCTCGCCGCGGCCTGGGCCGCCGACCGGGCCGGCGGCGAACTCGACACGGGCGTCGCGCAGGCCGTCATCATGGCCGCCAACCCGGTGGGCTTCATCCTCGGCGGGCTGCTGGTCGGCCGGGCCTTCTCCCCCGCCCGCCGGCTCACGCTGATGCGGCCGCTGGCGGTCCTCGCCCCGGCGGCACTGGTCCCGGCGCTGCTCGACCCGCCACCGGCGGTGGTGGCGGTCCTCGCCGCCGCCTGCGGCTTCGCCGTCGCCGGCCTGCTGCCGGTGGCCAACGGGCTCTTCGTGCGGGCCCTGCCCGACGGCTACCGCGCCCGGGCCTTCGGGGTGATGGCCAGCGGGATCCAGATCATCCAGGGCGTCGCGGTGCTGACCACCGGGTTGCTCGCCGAGCGGTTCCCCATCCGGCGGTGGTGGGCACGTGGAGCGCGCCGGCGTGGTGCTGATGCTCGCGGCGGCGCTGGCGTGGCCGAGCCGGGAGGCGGTGGACGCGCCGTCGAGGCCGCCGGCCGGCCGGACGTCCCCGGGACGGTCCCGCATGCGCGGCGGCCACCGACGCCGGCGCAGGCGACCGGGACGGTCGGCGACGGCCGGGCGAGCGGGGTCGGCGCAGCCTCCCGGTGACCTGAGCCACCCGCCCGCCGGGCGACGGGCCCCGCCGTCCCGCCACGGCACCTGGCAGGATGGAACGGTGACTTCCGCAGGCGAATCCGACCGGCCCGGCACCTCGATGACCCTCTTCGAGGCGGTCGGCGGCGAACCCACCTTCCGCAAGCTGGTGGACGAGTTCTACGCCGGCGTCGCGACCGACCCCCTGCTGCGGCCGATGTACCCGGAGGAGGACCTCGGCCCCGCCGCCGACCGGTTCGCCCTCTTCCTGATGCAGTACTGGGGCGGCCCGAACACGTACTCGGCGCAGCGCGGCCACCCGCGGCTGCGGATGCGGCACGCGCCGTTCCGGATCGGCGCGGCGGAGCGGGACGCCTGGCTGCACCACATGCGGCGCGCCGTCGACCGGCTGGACCTGCCGCCGGAGATGGCGGGTGCGCTCTGGGACTACCTGGAGCGGGCCGCGTACTTCATGGTCAACGTGCCCGAGGACTCGGCCGGCGAGGCCTGACGGCGGACGACCGCGCGGCACGCCGGGGCCGGTGGCCCCGGCCGGCGCGGTCAGAGCAGGGCGCCCTCGTCGTGCAGCCAGTCCACGAAGGTGGTGGCGACCGCCGCGCCGCAGTCGAGCATCTCGACCAGCAGCGCGTCGTGCGTCCCGGCGCCGAGCGGCACCTGCAGCTCGGCGTAGATCGGCAGCTGACCGCGCTCGGTCGGGTCGCCGATGTACGCCTTGCAGAACCGGCGGGTGTGGTTCCACTCGTTGACCACCCGGTAGGCCCGGTCCGCCCAGTCCGGCGGCACGGTCGCGTGTGGACGGGCCCGCATCACCAGGATCTCGTCCTCCGGCCCCTCCAGGGTCACCAGCACCGCGTGCCGTTCCCACATGGCCAGCAGGTTGCCGTCGCCGTCGGCCAGGTAACGCACGTCGAGCAGGTCGAGCGCGTCGCAGACCCTCTTGAGGGTGACCGGGGCGATCGTCGCCGGCATCTCCGCGACCGCCGGTCGTTCGGCGGCCGGGGCGTCGTCCCCCGGCTGTCGGGGGGCCGGTGGTCCGACCCGGACGGTGTCATCCACTGTGATCCCGCTTCGAGTTTCCGGATCGCCGCCACCGGCGGGACCTGGGCGCCATGACCACCACGGCATCGCTCGCGCACCTCACTCCCCAGCGGATCCAGTCGCCTACGGTGCGTTGGATCCGAGGATGGACGGTACCCGGACAGCCGGGTTGAGGCATCCCCCCAACGGCCGCCCCAGCCCGGAAGAATGACCCCGGGTCATCCGTTCGGATGAGCGGCTCTCGGCGTCAAGCTGAGCCCGGCAACCTTCGGCGACCATGCCGCTCCGTACGGTCCGACCAGTCCGACCCAACGGCCTGCGAGGCGTACCTGCACGTCGCCCGGGCCGAGGAAGCCCATCCGGACCAGCCCCTGCACCAACCGCTGCGGCACCTCGACCTGGGTGCCCGGGGAGTCGTCGGGGGTGACCACCACCGCGACGTGGTCGAGCAGGGCGTCCCGCAGCGCCCGCTGACCGACCGCGCGGCCACCCACGCCGTGGGT